>NZ_CP130649.1:3000000-3213307 GCF_030552895.1 Tatumella ptyseos
ATAACGTTGCACACGTGTACGGCAAAACCGCAACCTTTATGCCAAAACCAATGTTTGGCGATAATGGTTCTGGTATGCACTGCCACATGTCTTTATCAAAAGATGGTAATAACCTGTTTGCCGGCGATAAGTACGGCGGCCTGTCTGACATCGCTTTATATTACATCGGCGGTATCATCAAGCATGCTAAAGCGCTTAACGCCTTAACTAACCCAACCACCAACTCTTATAAGCGTTTGGTCCCGGGTTATGAAGCACCGGTCATGCTGGCTTACTCTGCCCGTAACCGTTCTGCTTCAATCCGTATTCCTGTTGTTGCAAGCCCTAAAGCACGTCGTATTGAAGCACGCTTCCCTGATCCAGCGGCTAACCCTTACCTAGCCTTCGCAGCACTACTGATGGCAGGCCTAGACGGTGTGATCAACAAAATCCACCCTGGTGATGCGATGGATAAAAACCTCTACGATCTGCCTCCGGAAGAAGATGCAGAGATTCCAAAAGTAGCAGGTTCACTGGAAGAAGCGTTGAATGCCCTGAACGAAGACCGCGAGTTCCTGACCCGTGGCGGCGTATTCACCGACGAAGCTATTGATGCTTACATCGAATTACGTAAAGCGGACAACGACCGTGTACGTATGACGCCACACCCGGTTGAATTTGAACTTTACTACAGCGTCTAATTTTCGTTTGTAGTGTGTTGCCGTGAAGTCTTAGCCCATCCTCGGATGGGCTTTTTTCTCGGGTGTCTTACCTGCGTGTCACCCCATTCTGGAGAGATGTAATGCTTAGCAACACCGCCTCAGATGCCGTGCAGATCCTAAATTCGTTGATCAACTGCGTCCTTGTTGTCGACCATGAATTAGTGATCCATTATGCCAATCCCGCGGCGCAGCAATTACTCGCTCAGAGTTCACGTAAGCTGTTTGGAACACCCCTTCCAGAGCTCACGGGATATTTCTCCCTGAATGTTGAAGTGATGCACGAAAGCCTTAGCGTTGGACAAGGCTTTACCGATAGCGAAGTCACGCTTGTGGTAGATGGTCGAGCGCATACGTTGGCACTCACTGCCCAGCCATTGCCTGACCAACAGATCCTGTTAGAAATGGCGCCAATGGATAATCAGCGCCGATTAAGCCAAGAGCAGCTGCAGCATGCCCAGCAAATCGCTGCACGTGATTTAGTTCGTGGGCTTGCCCATGAAATTAAAAACCCATTGGGAGGATTACGGGGAGCCGCTCAACTGCTTTCCAAAGCCCTGCCCGACCCGGCTTTGAAAGAATACACCAATGTCATTATCGAACAGGCAGATCGTCTACGAAATCTCGTTGACCGCTTATTAGGCCCCCAACAGCCGGGTATGCATGTGATGCAAAATATCCATCAAGTGGCTGAACGTGTGGTGAAGCTGGTATCAATGGAATTACCCGATAATGTCACCTTAGTGCGTGACTACGATCCGAGTCTACCTGAACTACAGCATGACCCCGACCAAATCGAACAAGTTTTACTTAATATGGTGAGTAACGCGTTACAGGCACTAGGCCGCGAGGGAGGCACTATCACTTTACGCACCCGTACCGCCTTTCAGCTTACGCTTCATGGCACGCGTTATCGCTTAGTCGCTCAAATTGATATTGAAGATGACGGGCCAGGCATCCCAACTCACCTGCATGACACCCTGTTTTATCCGATGGTCAGTGGGCGCGAAAACGGTACCGGATTAGGACTGTCGATTGCACGTAGCTTGATTGATCAACATACTGGCAAGATCGAGTTCAAGAGCTGGCCGGGCCATACCGAATTTTCAATTTTTCTCCCTATTCGTCAGTGAGGTTTCTATGCAACAAGGGATAGTTTGGATCGTCGATGACGATAGTTCCATCCGCTGGGTGCTTGAACGCGCACTGACTGGCGCCGGGTTGGTCTGTACCACCTTTGAAAGTAGCCACGATGTATTAGATGCGTTAGCGACCAAAACGCCGGATGTATTGTTATCCGATATTCGTATGCCTGGCATGGACGGTTTGGGGTTACTCAAACAGATAAAAAAACGCCACCCCATGCTTCCGGTGATCATTATGACTGCGCATTCGGACCTCGATGCGGCCGTTAGCGCTTATCAGCAAGGCGCATTTGATTACCTCCCCAAACCTTTCGATATTGATGAGGCCGTTGCTCTGACCGAACGGGCGATTAGCCATTATCAAGAACAGCAGCAACCTCGCCATCAGCAAGAAGATGGCCCGACAACGGATATTATTGGTGAGGCCCCTGCTATGCAGGACGTCTTCCGTATTATCGGTCGTCTTTCACGTTCGTCTATCAGTGTCTTAATTAACGGTGAATCTGGCACGGGTAAAGAATTAGTCGCCCATGCCCTTCATCGCCATAGTCCGCGAGTGAAAGCTCCTTTTATTGCCTTGAATATGGCGGCAATCCCTAAAGATCTCATCGAATCAGAATTATTCGGCCATGAGAAAGGGGCATTTACGGGTGCAGGGCAAGTGCGACAAGGCCGCTTTGAACAAGCCGATGGCGGAACACTGTTTCTTGATGAGATAGGTGACATGCCATTAGACGTACAGACTCGATTGTTAAGAGTCCTGGCCGATGGTCAATTCTATCGCGTCGGCGGTTATGCACCGGTAAAGGTGGATGTGCGGATTATTGCCGCCACACACCAAAATCTTGAGCTACGTGTTCAGGAAGGTAAGTTTCGTGAAGACTTATTCCATCGACTCAATGTGATCCGTATCCACCTACCGCCCTTGCGTGAACGTCGAGAGGATATCCCTCGCCTCGCAAACTACTTTCTGCAAACGGCGGCGCGCGAGCTAGGGGTCGAAACCAAAATCTTGCACACTGATACCATCAACGCGCTCACCCACATGACGTGGCCGGGTAACGTTCGACAATTAGAAAATACCTGTCGTTGGTTAACCGTAATGGCTGCGGGACAAGAGGTTTTATTACAAGATCTCCCCCCTGAACTTTTTGATAATACCGTCCCGCAGGAAAATACCAGCAGCCCATCCATTCCTGAAAGTTGGTCTGGACTGCTTGCCCAATGGGCGGAAAGAGCATTACGCTCTGGGCATCAGGATTTACTGTCAGAGGCTCAACCGGAAATGGAGCGGGTGCTCCTTACCACTGCACTGCAACATACCCGCGGGCACAAACAAGAGGCCGCACGTCTACTGGGCTGGGGCCGTAATACGCTGACACGTAAATTGAAAGAGTTAGGAATGGAGTAGCACTAACCGGGTCTAGCGACGCTTAGACCCGATTAGATTACCCGAGAAAACGCCTGTTGGCTGGCACGGGCGCGCGAATACTGATCGAAACATAGACAAATATGCCGGACTAACAACCGCCCTTTTGCCGTCACCTGGAGTCGTTCCGGCGTGATGATCAGTAAGCCATCGTCCTGCATCGGCGCTAACAGGCGAAGTTCTTCAGCAAAGTAGTCGGTAAAAGGTTGCGAAATGCTCGCCTCTACCTCACAAACCTCTAAAGTAAATTGGCACATTAGGGTAGTAATGATGTCACGACGCAAACAATCTTCTGCACTCAGTGAGAGTCCTCGTACCAAAGCACTTCCTTTCTCTGCGATGCGTGATGCCCAATCAGTGATTTTCTTTTCATTCTGGCTGTAAGTATCACCAATCATACTGATGGCCGATACCCCAACACCTAACAAGTCCGTCTGGCGTTGCGTGGTATATCCCTGAAAATTACGTTGTAAACTCCCCGCTCGTTGCGCAATAACAAGCTCGTCCTCCGGTAAAGCAAAATGATCCATACCGATAAATTGATAGCCGCCAGCCTGCAACTGAGCAATGGTCTGTTGTAAGATCTTCAGCTTCTGCGCAGCACTCGGTAGTTCATTAGACTTAATTTTTCGCTGAGCAGCAAATAGCTCAGGCATATGGGCATAGTTGAAGACACTCATTCTATCAGGACGCAGTGCCAGTACCCTGTCGATAGTCTGCGCAAAACTTTCTACCGTCTGCTGAGGTAACCCGTAAATTAAATCGATATTCGTTGAGGTAAAATCCAGTGCCTTCATCGTCGAGAGCAGTTCGACAATCTGTGCTGCATCTTGCTCGCGATTGACTCGCTGCTGTACCACAGGGTTAAAATCCTGTACGCCCATACTTAAACGATTAAATCCGATACGACGCAGAGCGGCTAATCGCTCGGTCGGAAATTGTCGAGGATCCAGCTCCAAAGAGATCTCGGCTGATCCCTCAACATTGAAGACCTCAGCAATCACACTCATTATCTCAGCAAGTTGCGTATCACTGAGAAAGGTTGGAGTACCGCCGCCAAAATGAATCTGTGTCACCGATCGTTGCGAGAACAGAGGCGCTCGCTGGCGAAGCTCGACGATTAACTGCTGTAAATAGCGCTCGGCTTTTTCGGGATGGCGGGTGACGACTTTATTACAACCACAAAAATAACAAAGTTGATGGCAGAACGGGATATGCAGATAAAGGGAAAGAGGACGCCTAGGATAGCGTTGTGCGGCCGCACGAAAATCTTCTTCAGAAAAGTGAGGGGTAAATTCTAACGCCGTAGGGTAAGAGGTATAACGTGGGGAGGAAGTATTATATTTTTCAATCAGTGCCTGATCCCATTCGACGTCTTGTAGCAGCATGCTTACCTCTTACGTTGGCTTTACCGTCGTGCTTTGCTCGCCCACTGCGAGAAAATAGACGTCGGGTCAACACAGACTTCCTGTGCGACAAGCGTAAAAGTTTACTGATACTCCAGGCGAGATAACAGGCGAATAATCCGGCAGGAATTGATCCAAGCCAATGCATTATCAATTAATCCTTCTGATGAATGGCAGGACGATCATTCCCCCTGCCACACAGTATTACTGTCCTTTCAACAAGCGGTACATATCTTCTTCCGCTTCGTCGTCTTTCTCATCATCATCAATCTCAATACCCAGTAGCACCATCAGCTCTTCAATGCGATCTAAACGCGCTTCGAGCCAAGTTTGGTCTTCACCGCTCAGCGTATCGCCCGCTTCAAGGCGGTCCAACAACTGATCTAAACGTGGGTCATTTTCCAACATCCGTAATTCTTGTTGGCGGGTCATTTTTTCCGGTTCGGCATGAACGTTCGCAGCGGGTGCAGCGGCAACTTTACCTTCAGCGACCAAAGGTACTGGTGTTTTACTGCCAATACGAGGATCACTTTTCTTCGGGCCGGCATTACCTTGCTGTTGAGTCACTTTAGGGTGGCTACGGTTACCCGCCACATTGCCTTTAAGCTTATTTTTGCGTTTACGCTCTCGGCCTTCAAGATTCAGTTCGGCACGTGTTTTACGACGTTCCGTAGACTTGCTTTTGGTCGGTCTGGAAGGTTGCTTCATAATGTCAGTCTCAAGGAGGATTACTTCGATAGGTTCTGGGCGCGAATCTAGCAGAAACTTGGACAATAAAAAAGCGGTAACACTAAGGTTACCGCCCTTTCGTCCTTTTTTCGTAAATCCCTTACGTTGATGTTCGCATCCCGATCCCTGAACAACGTTCCTTAAAGCCCTCCATTAGCGGATTAACTGTAGTTCAAGAAGCCAATAACACAAGGCAACATTAAGAATAAATTTCACTATTTATTCATCCATTTGATTTTTATTGGTTTTTACCGAATATCGGTCATGAATGGCTAGACTTGAGTCTTAACGGAGATTTTAAGGACGGTAATAAATCTCTCCGCAACCCACAATACGATAACAATGCGCGAAATCTAGGCAAAATGCAGGTATACTCGCGGTTTATGCTGCTAAAATTATGTGGAGTTTGCTGTGCCGACCTGGAATTATCACGTCACTCATTTTGTAACTAGTGCCCCAGATGTTCGTCATCTACCGGACGATACCGGCGCAGAAGTCGCCTTTGCTGGCCGCTCTAATGCCGGTAAGTCGAGTGCGTTGAATGCCTTAACCCAACAAAAAAGTCTTGCACGGACCAGTAAGACACCGGGACGTACACAACTTATTAACTTATTTGAAGTAGCAGACGGTGTTCGCTTAGTGGATTTACCCGGCTATGGTTACGCCGAAGTGCCAGAAGAGGTGAAACGCAAATGGCAAAAATCTCTGGGTGAATATTTAGAAGTTCGCCAAGCGCTAAAAGGGCTTGTGGTGTTGATGGATATTCGTCATCCGATGAAAGAGCTCGATCAACAAATGGTGACCTGGGCGGTCGCAAGCGATATTCCGGTACTCGTACTGCTAACCAAAGCCGATAAACTCGCGTCTGGCGCACGCAAAAAGCAACTTGCGATGGTTCGTGAAGCAAGCCTAGCCTTTATGGGTGATGTGCAAGTGGAGCTTTTCTCTTCTTTGAAGAAGATGGGGATCGATAAGCTTAGCCAGAAGTTAGATGATTGGTTTAGCGAGTACAGTGAACAGCAGGAAGCGTCTGAAGAATAATCCCTCTTTTTCTTCCCCCTAAACGAAAAAACGCCCCAGCGATAAACGAGATCGCTGGGGCGGCTAATTTCTAGCCTAATCCGATTACGTGAAGTAAAAGGTCTTAAAGATAGAACATCTTACCTCTGTACCCTACAAGGCAAAATGTACCCCAAATTTTAGGTGCGGGAAAGGGCTTTTTTGATTCAAAAATAGCCTTTTCAGGTGATTTACGCCGGATAGATCACATAAATACCCCTAATCCCTCGCAATAATGTTAAAAATATGTTTCTCAAATATAAAAAAAGGCGTATGCTCTGCCCCCGCTTTTTCAGACTTCTTTTCTGATTCAAATCAGCCTAAGGAGTGCGCTATCGCTCACTTGTTGGGATGAGTATCTTTTTCGTGATCGAAGTCTAAAAGTACAAATATTTAATAAAATTGGCACTAATTTACACGTTATTCTGCGGTAACCTCTTCTGAGTGTTAACACCTTATTTCGGGATAAAAATAATGAAAATAAAAAATAAATTTTTCTTACGTTCACCTTCTTTCTTTGCGCTGTCTCTCGTTGCAGCCAGCTGCGCGAGCGCATTACCTGCTGCCCATGCAGCAGAACCTTTCAGTTACGACTCGGCGTGGATGCTGGGGGACTGGAATGGTACGCGTAGCCAATTAAAAGATGAAGGTGTCGATTTTCAGGTTAATTACACCATGGAAAGTGCGTCTAACTTAGCAGGCGGCTACCACTCATCAACGACCATGCGCTACTCTGACCAATGGGCTTTTGGCGTTGATTTAGATCTTGAGAAACTATTAGGATGGAACGATACCGAATTCCAAATGACCATCACTGATCGTAATGGCCGTAACTTATCCGACGATGCTATCAGCCGTAATGGTACCCTTTCTTCCGTTCAAGAAGTCTATGGCCGTGGCCAAACGTGGCGTTTAACGCAATTCTGGTTGCGTAAGCATTTCTTTGACAACTTAGTGGATGTGAAAGCAGGTCGTGTCACCGTCGGTGAAGACTTTGATACCATCGACAGTAAGTTCCAAAACTTAGCCTTCGGGGGCGGTCAGGCAGGAAACTGGCGTGGTGATCACTGGTATAACTGGCCAGTCTCGCAATGGGGTGGACGTGTCGCGATCAATATTACGCCGGATGTCTTCTTCCAAGTCGGTTTCTATAACCAAACGCCTTACAACTACGACCGTGGCGATGGTTTCCGTTTCGAAGTGAGTCAAACCGAAGGGAACTTAGTCCCCGCCGAAGTCGTTTGGCACCCAACCTTCGGTCCGGATAACTTAAAAGGTAACTACCGTCTAGGCGGTTATTACTCCTCTGTACGTGACCAAGTTTATGGTTCATGGCGTAATGGCAACACCGATACTGCTCACGCTTACGGTGGCTATGTACTGGCTCAACAACAGCTCTTTGCCCAACCAGGCGGCAGCGATCGTGGCCTAACCTTAACGGCTCAAGCGGTAATGAACGACCATAAGACGGCGAAGATAGATAATTATCAATCGCTAACATTGGTATGGAAAGGCTTAGCTGACGCACGTCCAGAAGATGAAATTGGTATTGGTGCTTCTCGTATCCACGTCAATTCAAGCTATTCAACCATGCAACGCCGTGAAAACCGTTCTAACGGTGCTTATTACGATAGCAATCCAGCGTGGATCCCGATTCAGCATGGTTCTGAGTACGATTATGAAGTCTACTACAATATCCATGCCACTAACTGGCTACAAGTTCGTCCTAACCTGCAATACGTTGTTGCACCAGGTGCGGAAAGTGGCGTGAAAAATGCCTTAGTCGGTGGCATCAGTGCCAACTTAAGCTTCTAAGACTGCTCTCCGTATTCAGTATTGGATACGGAGATTCTTCTCTTGCCAGCCTCCCTATGTCGCGTTACCTTTTTTCGTCGACCAAGGAGGCTGCATGTCTAATACCGCTCGTTCAATCACCATTATCCGTGAACAAATTCTTTCCGATGATTGGTATTCCCTGAAAAAATATACGGTTGATTACCAACGAACAGATGGTAGCCACCAAGTATTCAGCCGTGAGGTTTATGATAAGGGGGATGGTGTCACAGTATTTCTCTACAACCGCGTTCAGCAATCCATTATTTTAACTCGCCAGTTCCGATTACCGTTGAAGATCCAAGGTGAGTCCGGCGTGCTGATCGAAACGCCAGCAGGATTACTAGAGGGAGAAGATCCGATCACTCGGATCCGCGCTGAAATAGAAGAAGAGACAGGTTATAATATTCAACGGGTTACCAAAATTTTCGACGCCTGGATGAGTCCAGGAGCTGTGACTGAAAAGCTCCATTTTTTCACTGCCGAATATAGCCATCATGACCGCATCAATTTAGGCGGCGGGGTAGTTGAGGAAGGCGAAGATATTGAAGTGCTTGAACTTCCTTTTCAACAAGCTGTGTTAATGATGCAGCGTGGTGAAATTAATGATGCTAAAACGATTATGCTGTTGCAGTATGCAATCATTAATAAACTTTTCGCGGTAGATAAATAGAATAGCGGATTATCCATTATCCTTGGTTAGGTTTTCCATAACACCTTAGCTGAAAATAAAACATTGCCGACCTGTTAAATAAAGGTTAAGTTTTATTTTTTATTATGGAGAATAATACGTGTTTAAATCCTTATTAAACTTTGATCAAATGATCACCCCTAAAATAATTACCATCATTTATTGGTTAGGGATTATTGGTGTCGTACTTGGCGGGCTCGCGGCCATTATTACCAGTTTATCCTTAGGTGGAAGCGTAATAGGGGGACTATTCTCCGGTCTCTGTACTATTATTTTTGGCGTAATTGGCGTACGTATTTCCTGTGAACTCATTATCCTCTCTTTTAATATTTACGGAAAATTAAAAGAGATTGCTGAGAATACGGCTGTTAAATAACGCATTCATTTACCGCTAACTTCAGTTACTTCAAGGGTTAGCGGCTAATCACATTAATAGATATCCTTTGTCTTTTTTCATAGTTACCCTGCCGCGGTTAAATTGCTATAGATAGCAGTCTTTACTGTACGCATAGCCGGAGTCCCAATGAAAAAGATGTTCACCACAAGCCTTGTTGTCACCAGCTTATTATTAATACCGACCCTAGGCTTTGCCGAGCAATCCGTGGTAACGATTGGTTATCAAAAAGCCAGCCTCTTCACTATTATCAAATCGCAACATACCCTCGAAAAAAAATTCGCCTCGCAAGGCATCACTGTTCGTTGGGTTGAATTTCCAGCGGGTCCGCAACTTCTGGAAGGTTTAAATATTGGTAGCGTGGATATTGGCGCAACCGGCGATGCGCCACCTATATTCGCGCAAGCGGCGAAAGCCGATTTAGTCTATTTAGCTCACTCCGTCGCCAATCCCAAAAATGAAGCCATTGTGGTCCCCGCCAATTCGCCTATTCACAGTGTTGCGGATCTGAAAGGGAAGCGCGTTGCGCTAAATAAAGGGTCAGACGTAAACTATTTATTAGTCGCGGCATTACAACATGCCGGTCTGAGTTATAAAGATATTCAACCCGTCTATTTACCCCCTGCAGATGCGCGAGCGGCGTTTCAAAAAGGGGCTGTTGATGCGTGGGCTATTTGGGACCCCTACTATGCAGAAGTCAGCCAAGTCACCCATGCACGAACGCTTACTACCGCCGAAGGCTTAGTCCCCCACTATTCTTTTTTCCTCTCTAGCCGTAAATTTGCCGAGGGGTCACCTAAGTTAGCACTCGAAGTAGTCAATACTTTGCAAGAGAGCGGTCAGTGGGCAAACAATCATAAAACTGAAACTGCACAGCTACTTTCTACCGCGACAGGGCTGAGTATTGATTACTGGCATACCACACTGGCCCGCCTAGACTATACGACTGAACGTATGACACCCGAAGTCTTCGCCCAGCAACAAACACTTGCTGATGCATTCAGTAAAATTCATCTCATTCCCGGTCAAGTCCAAGTCAACCGAGCAACCTGGTCTCAAGATGCCAGCCATTAACGTGTGACGAAAAAAACGCCGCTCAAGCCAAATAAGCTGAGCGGCGTTTTTTATGGGACTTTATGGTTTAACTCGCGCTGACTTGTCGCGGTAGCTCCGTGTTGCCAATGGTTTCCCCATGAGGTCCATGCCGTACTGCGGCCTCACCTTTGCTAAAGAGAGGCATTACCCGCTCAGCAAATGACCACGCTTCTTCAAGGTGGGGATAGCCAGACAGAATAAATTTATTAATACCTATCGCTTGGTACTCGCGGATTCTCGCAGCAACTTGCTGTGGATTCCCCACTAACGCGGTGCCTGCTCCGCCTCTAACTAAACCAATCCCTGCCCAAAGATTTGGAGAAATCTCTAAATTATCGCGAGATCCGCCGTGCAACTCGCGCATTCTTGCTTGGCCAGTTGAATCCATCCGCGAGAATATCGCTTGTGCGCGGGCAATGGTCTCTTCATCCAAGTGGGCAATAAGCTCTTCTGCCGCCTGCCAAGCTTGTTGTTCAGTATCTCGGACAATCACATGAAGACGAATACCGAATTCAACCTCTCGCCCGTTTTCAGCAGCTTTAGCACGAACCTTAGCCACCTTTTCCGCAACCTGCGCAGGGGGTTCTCCCCATGTTAGATAAGTATCAACATGCTCAGCCGCGACGTCGACCGCTGACTCAGAAGATCCGCCAAAATAAATGGGTGGGCCCTGATCTTGATGGCTAGGAAATAGGAGTTCAGCATTTTCAACGCGTAGTTGCTCACCATGATAACTGACTTTCTCACCGGCCAGTAAACGGCGGTAGACATGTAAAAATTCACGGGTCACTTGGTAACGCTGATCATGACTTAAGAAAATTCCATCACCCTTATTCTCTTCTGGGTCTCCTCCGGTCACGACATTAATTAATAAACGCCCTTGCGAGAGTCTATCCAAGGTACTGGTCATTCTTGCCGCGAGTGACGGCGGCTGAAGACCTGGGCGAACCGCCACCAAAAATTTTAATTTACGGGTAATAGGTGCTAGCGCCGCAGCCACTAACCAAGAGTCTTCACAACTTTTCCCTGTTGGAATTAATACTCCGCTATAGCCTAAATTATCAGCCGCCAGCGCGATTTGTTGTAAATAAGGGAGATCAACGGTACGTCCCCCTTCCTGAGTTCCAAGATAACGGCCATCACCATGAGTAGGTAAAAACCAGAAGAAATCGGGAGCTTGATTTAGATGAGTCATTAATAATTACCTTAATCTGTTCTGATTTATATTGCTTGGCGCGCTAGAGGAATACTTGGCTTTTCAGGCTCCATGATGGCCGCTAAAATTTGGCGTTCGAGCGTCGCGATATTCGCTTGAGTACTTGAACGTGGATAAGGCATCCCCACTTCCACGTCGAGCTTTACTTGCCCTTTATCGAGCATGACCACCCGTTGAGCTGTCGTCACCGCTTCACTGACATCGTGGGTCACCAGCACCACCGTAAATTTCCAGGTTTGCCATAACTCAATCAGTAGTTGCTGCATCTCTAAGCGCGTTAGGGCATCTAGCGCCCCCAAGGGCTCATCGAGCAACAACAATCCAGGACGGTGGATGAGGGCCCTCGCGAGAGCGACTCGCTGCTTTTGACCACCGGACAGGGTCTCTGGCCACTGATTAGCCTTATCTGCCAAGCCAACGGCAGCTAACACCGCTTTCGCCTCCTCACGCCATTGTCCTGATAAGCCTAATCCAACATTCTCAATGACCGTCTTCCAAGGTAATAATCGAGGTTCTTGAAACATTAAACGAATCGCAGGGGCAGAGTTAACTAAAGGTTGATGATTAGCAGCAAGATCACCCTGAGTACTCTGTTCAAGGCCAGCGAGTAACCGGAGTAAGGTACTTTTCCCACAGCCGCTTCGTCCAACGACGGCAACGAACTGTCCGGCAGGAATCGTCAAATCTAAGCCATTCAATACCGGTTGCTGACTAAACGATTTACTGACAGCACTCAGTTGTAAGGCTAAGGCTTTGGTTGGTGTAATAAGACGAATATTTTTCATACTGGGATTTCCTCCTTACGCCATTGGATGTGCCAGCGTAATAAGCGCTTTTCTAATGCCACGGTCAGTAAATCGGAGAACTTGCCAAGCAAGGCATAGAGTAGGATGGCAAACACGACGACATCGGTTTGTAAAAACTCACGGGCGTTCATCGCTAAATAGCCAATTCCTGCATTGGCTGAGATGGTTTCCGCTACGATTAACGTCAACCACATCAGTCCCAACGAAAATCTGACGCCTACCAGAATTGAGGGCATTGCACCAGGCAAGATAACCTGCCAGAACAAGGCTAGGCCACGTAATCCATAGCTACGTGACATCTCAATTAACTGTTTATCGATATGCCGGATACCATGAGCAGTGTTGAGATAGAGTGGGAAAAAAGTGCCTAATGCTACGAGAAAAATTTTGGCGCGCTCATCGATGCCAAACCATAAAATGACTAAAGGAATAAGAGCGAGATGCGGAATATTGCGAAGCATCTGTAACGTGCTATCGAGCAACAGTTCACCGATACGCGATAATCCAGTAATTAATCCCAATATAAGCCCCGCCCCCGCACCGATAGCAAACCCAACGACTGCGCGCCAGGTACTGATCGATAGGTTACTCCACAATTCACCGCTTTTTATTAAGGTCCAAGCAGCGGTCACAACATGGAAGGGAGCGGGTAAAACGCGGTCTGAAATCCAGCCACTGGCAGAACCTAATTGCCAACCAATCAGTAATATTGTTGGTAATAGCCAAGGCAGTACGGTACGCGTGAGACGCGTCGGTTGTTTCATTTTCCACTCCCTTTCATACAAGCGATCACGAAGGCATTACGCCTTCAACTGAAATCAGTTAACCGTAATTTAGGAGTGATGAAAAATAAGGATAATTGCTTATCTAAGTAGAAAATTAGCTTTAGCCAGCGCTGAGTGGCTGGCTAAGGAAAGACCTATTAATTTACGCGTTTCAGTAATTCAAACATACTATTAAAGGCACGTTCGCTAACCTGTGGGTTAAATTCCGCGACCCCTGGGTTATTAGCCGTTTCGTCGGTAAAGGAGTGCACTGCATCGTGGTAACTCACCAGTTGCCAATCCACATTAACCGTCGTCATCTCGTTAATAAAAGCGGGCAATTGTTCACGAGGGACCAAAGGATCCTTCGCACCATCAAGGACTAAAATAGCGGCTTTAATCTGCGTGGCATCGTAGGCACCACAGGTATCTAGGCCACCGTGGAAAGAGACAGCCGCTCGGATATCAGCACCGCTACGTGCTAACTCTAATGCACAGTGTCCGCCAAAGCAGAATCCGAAGGCAGAAATTTTCTGCGCATCGACTGCCGCGGTAGTCTGACTTTTCAGCGCCTCGATCGCGGCGTTCATCCGACCTACCTCTTCAGGCGTATTTTTTACTGCCATCATCGCCGCACCGGCCTCATCAGCATTGGTAGGTCGAGACGATTCGCCATAAAGGTCGGCAAGTAACACAACGTACCCTTGCTCAGCCGCTTTTTTGGCGAGTTTGGCAGCATTATCAGTGACACCGAACCAGTTTGGCGCCATCACTAAACCAGGTAAGGGTTGAGTGGCCCCAGCTGGAAAAACTAATGTCCCTGCTAAAGCAGTTTCTCCCGCTTGATAGCGAATGGTTTGCGTAGTAATTTGACTCATAATTCCTCGATAGTTCTGATTAGTCTCGTCATGTAACTATAGCGAATATTCGCCACAATTGACTATAACGAGCCTGTAAGTCGGTGTGTCGAAAGCGTCAAACATTCATGTATGGCGTGGGGGAATATAAAAAGGCTAGTTAAAGTAGTCTTGATCGATCCCATGGTTTACTTTAGCCAATTTGGTAAAAGTACCGCCAAAAATTTCTTTACCGATTAGATCTTTTTTTCAAAGACTTGGTATTAAAAATTAAGTTTTCTACCCTTTGACTTTTGTACCGGATGTTAAGAAGGCTGGAGTCTTGGCTTGAATATCAACGGAATGATTTTCTCGACTTTTGATCGGGCCAGACTCCATATTATCGCCATCAAGTTTAAATTGACCCATATTAGCGACATCAAGATAGGTCATTTCTACCGTTTATTAATCTTCTCGCGCCAACCCATTGCTTACTCAGTCATCAAACGATAAAACGGTTCCTCACGTAACGCCTGACTCTGTATTTCCCCCCCCTCACGCCCACTTCGCAGTTCATTACGATAACTGAGGTATTGCCAATTTTCAGGTTGAACATCTGACTCAGGGCACCTCCCTGAAGTCATCCCATTTTCAGAAAGCATTACTTCCAGAAATTCTATAAATTGCCGAGTCTTGTGGAGAAACGACACACTGTACTGAGAATTTTCCTGATCTGGTTTGATATACAACGTGAACTGAGCACCTAAGCTCACTCGGGCTTGTGAATCGACTCTTTCCATATCAGTCACTTTCCACTTATCGACCGGGCTGTCCTCTGAAAATAGCAATCCGGACAATACCTTAAAAGCTTGTGGTACATTATCTTTAAGCACACTGATATGAAATTTGTCACCGGCAAATTTTCCCTGAGATTGAGGCAATTCTCGACGAGCATGGACAAAAACGTCGTTACTATCGTTATTTAGCTGAAACCCTTGGCTCATTGTAAAGAATCCGCTCTGACGTACCGCGTAATAATCAGGCGCATTCAACATCTCTTTAAAGTGGCATGTCGGCATCTTCCGCATTTGGCTATTTAATAAGTCGAGATTATTCTTCAGATGTTCGTAAGCAGAGGGTAATAATGCGCGGGTAGAATGAGGTTCAAGATTCAAAGGGGAAAGATTTAGTTGAAGATTGGGTCTATTAATTGGCATGGGAAAAGTCCTTTATGATAGGGATACCTTGCCATATATTCAGACATGAATTCTCGATATTCTTTCAGGAATCGGTTTTTTATCCAGGAAATTTGAATAGGTTGCAGGCGAAAAAAGTGATCCTCTGGTCGTAAAGTGAGTAAAAGTTTACCTGCATAGCATCTGGTGAATAACACGACGAAAAGTGAGATTAAGGGTTACCCCCCTCGGGTAAAGGGGGGTATGAGGCGCCCTACCAAGCGCGAATGACATCGCCGTGATAGACCTCGTTAGCTTTCGCCTCGACTTCTGGGGATTGGAAAGCTTGCTTTAACTGCTGCAGTTTCGTCTCATCTTTATCCCCTTCACGTACGACTAAGACATTTAGGTAAGGCGAGGCTTTCCCTTCCATAAATAATCCATCCCGTGCCGCCGATAAACCTGCTTGCGAAGCAAAGTTATTATTAATCACCGATAACCACACTTTCGGATCGTCTAAAGAGCGGGTAAGTTGCGGGGTATCGACCAATACGAATTTCAGATTTTTAGGGTTAGATTTAATATCTAACACCGTGGGTAATAAACCTTTACTTGGATCGACGGTGATTAAGCCTTGAGATTGCAGTAATAATAAACTGCGGCCTAAAGTCGTCGCTTCATTAGAAATCGTGACCGTCGCCCCATTTGGCAATTGTTCTATCTTCTTAATTTTAGAAGAGTAGGCAGCAATCGGAAAAATGAAGCTCTTTCCTAAGATAGCAAATTTATAGCCACGCTCTTTTGCTTGCATCTCAAGATAGGGAACACTTTGGAAAGCGTTGGCATCAACATCTTTATTGGCTAAGGCTTCGTTCGGCTGAACATAATCATTAAAGCTCACGACCTCAACATTCAGTTGATACTTATCTTTGGCTACTTGTTTTACTGTATCCCAGACAGCTTGGTCAGGCCCAGAATTGATAGCGACTTTAACACTGTGCGCATCTTCCTGCTTACACCCTACTAGGCTTACTGCACAGACGGCCAAAAGAGAAGAGACTAAAAATTTTTTCACCGTATCTACCTCGATATGTCTAATTTCGATTGAGTATATTAGACATTTAGACGTCTGTACATCTAGTAGTTTAGATTAATTCGGGTACCCTACTCTGATTAAGAGATTTTTGGAAAGTGTCATGGTAAAGCTAAAAGTTATTGTTCCTATTATGATCGTTGTTTGTACCGCAATCTGGTGGCTGATGCCCCATTTTACGGATCAAGATAAAGCCTATTATGTTTCACTCTATTGTTTACAACCGACTGGGTCCGATCAACAGATCCAAGCAAGGATGGAGCAGGCGGTAGAAAATAATAATCAGGATTATGCGCTGAAAAAACGCCATTTCTCCCCTTTACTGGCCAAACGAATCCAAGATGCTTGGGATCGCCTCACCCCAGATCAGCAACAACAAGCTCAGCAGCGTGATAAGTGTGCCCAGCTACTCTCAGAAAAACTCAACCTTCCTGCGCCTCGTTAATCTTTTCGCACTGCTTACAGTGTAGTAACAGTCTTGCGGTAAGCAGTCACCTATACTGTTTACCGTTTATCATGTTCGATAAGGAAAAAACGTGAAGCGCTATCACCGATTACTCTCGACTCTCCTCACCCTTTGTTCATTGATCATCATCAGCCATAATGCTTGCGCGCATAGCTCCTCATCGCTAGCAGTAATTAAGCCAGCCATGGCCTGTGGCCAGTTGGTTGGCCAGAAACTCCCGGGTATAGACACGACCATGTCGATTACGGGGGCGAAAGTCGTGACTCAGGACAATAAAACCTTCTGCCAAGTCACTGCATCACTTTCTCCCGATATCGGTGTAGAGGTAGCGCTTCCCCAGCAACAATGGACACAGCGTATTCTACAAGTTGGCTGTGGCGGCTTATGTGGGTCGATCAATCTCTCTTTATCCAACGCAAATGGCTGCTTACCGGCTACACAAGGTCAATTTGTCGTCGCGGCCACCAATATGGGGCACTCTGGCAGTATGATGGATGCTTCATGGGCATTGGATCCGCAAAAACGGCAGGATTTTGCATATCGAGCAAATCACCTTACTGCACAGTTTACCAAAGCATTGACGCGGGCTTATTACGGTCAGCCACAGAAATATGCTTACTTCATGGGATGTTCTGATGGGGGGCGCGAAGCGTTGATGGAAGCCCAGCGCTACCCAGACGATTTCAATGGTATTACTGCTGGCGCGCCCGCGGCCTATTTTACAGTACAAAATTCGTTCTATCACGGCTGGAATGTCGTTGCGAACCAGCGCGCTGACGGTAGTGCTATTCTACTTAAAAATCGTTTAGCGTTATTGCACCAAACCGTTCTGGAACATTGCCCAACGGAGTCAGGCGTAAAAGATGGCGTTTTAGCAAATCCTTTTGCTTGCCACATTTCAAGGCATTGGCTGAAAACTTGCGCGGCCAATACTCGCGATAAAAGCGACTGCTTTACTGAGGAAGAAGTTGGCGTTATCGAGAAACTTTACCAGGGTGCGAAAGACACATCAGGTCACCAGTTCGCTGTCGGCGGATTAATTATCGGGTCTGAACTACGCTGGCCATTACCGGACACCGCACAAGGCACTTCGCCTTCGGCCATGATGGCGCTCCCTGCGCTGCAATATGTCTTAACTGTCGATGGCAAGAAAAACGATATCACCTTAGCGCAATTTGGTTTCGACCAAGCCAATTTCCAGCAGCTGGCCAAACTGGCGCCACTCTATAATGCGACAGATACTAATCTTAAGCCCTATGCCGACGCTGGCGGGAAGCTGATCCTCTGGCACGGGTTGGCGGACGACTCTATCAATCCAACGGGTACACTTGCATATTATCGTGGGGTCGAACAACAACTCGGTGCCCAGCGGGCAGCGAAAATGGTTAAACTCTTTTTACTGCCGGGAGTCGGTCACTGTGGCGGAGGTGAAGGGAATGATCAAATCGACCTTCTTACGCCATTAATGGCATGGGTTGAGCATCAGCAGGCCCCTCAGCAATTATTAACTGGGAAAGCCAAAGCGACAGCAACACCTCAATCTTTACCCCCAGCGGAGAAACCGAAAAATACTGAGGAGGCTGCTTCCGTTCAAATGCACGGTATGCAACGCCCCAGTTCTCCGGTCGCCCCCGCTGCAGAGGCGATGCGTGCCACTCGCCCGGTATACGCCTATCCCT
The DNA here is from genome assembly GCF_030552895.1 of Tatumella ptyseos. NCBI lineage: Bacteria > Pseudomonadati > Pseudomonadota > Gammaproteobacteria > Enterobacterales > Erwiniaceae > Tatumella > Tatumella ptyseos. The sequence continues at coordinate 3,018,515 of NZ_CP130649.1, forward strand.
ATATCGCGGTCTACAACGGTAAGGGCGATCCCCTGCAGGCTAAAAATTACCATGCCGTTCTGGGTAACTATCCGTCTGTTTTGATGGGAGAACCAATTCGCCAGCTTATTGCACCGAATAATTCTTCCCAAGCGACGCCTTAACTGTTTTATGGCTCCCCAACGTGCTGCACATAGCGCGAAAGGGGAGCAACTTTACTAATCACATGATTCTGCAGTAAAAAATCGCCCATTTTCTGATAACGCTCAGCACTAAAGGCTGCACTTTGTTTGGCAAATACCGGAATAGTGGCCTGCCAAGCTTGGTGATTCAAAGGCGTATTCATCTCCGGATAGCGTTGAATAAAGGCTTGCCACGCTTGTTGCGGATGCTCTTTGAGCCACGCCGTTCCTTGGTCCAAGGCATTCAGAAAAGCGTCAACCCACTGTTTTTTCGCCTGGTTTTGCTGAGCCAATAAAATTAATTCATCGTAGGCTGGTATCCCCGACTGCTCTGGAAGGAAAACGTTAGGGTGAACGCCCTTATCCTGCAAACTTAACAGTTCATAATTACGATAAATAGTCATCGCGCCATCAATACGGTGGGTGAGAAGCGCCGTGGTAGCTGCCATGTTTAAATTCACTAAAGTGACTGTACTCGGGTCAACACCAGCGTGGGTCAGCATTTGCTTAATCGCAATATCCTCAAAACCAGGGATCGCATAACCAATGGTTTTACCTTTAAAGTCGGCCAGGTTATGTATCGTGGGCGATAAAGTCGTTAAGGTATTTAAGGGTTGATCAATTAAGGTACCGACTCGTATGACCGGTACCTTTTTCTCTACCAAAGTGTAAAGTTGAGGCTGATAACTGATGCCAATATCTGCTTTCCCAGCGGCTAATAGTGAGGGTACAGAAGCCGAATCAGCCGGGGCGATTAATTCAACATCCAACCCCTGTCGGGCAAAAGCCCCGCTATACTGCGCGGCGAATAATGACGCATGATTAGGGTTCACAAACCAATCGAGAAGGACCCGCACTTTTTGGGGTGCTGCCTCTACCACCGCCCCCCAACACATCAGCAAACAACCAATAAGTAATTTTTTCACTCTTTATCCTTAACTATTAGGCCATAAAAAATAGCGTCGTAACCCCTGTACGACACCGGAGAGTATTACCGCTAGGAGCATTAAGCAGAGTAGTGCCGCAAAACTAGTCGCCGTCTCCATACGGGCCGTGGATTGCATCATGAGATACCCTAGCCCTTGACTGGCACCTACCCATTCCCCCAACACAACGCCAATCGGCGCCAAGACCGCTGCCATCTGTAAGCCAGAAAAGAAGAAAGGTAATGCCGCGGGCCAGCGTACTTGCCAAAAACAGCGCCATGGCGAAGCTTGTAATGTGATCGCAAGGTCAAGCCACTGCTGCGGAACACGACATAGGCCATCAAATAAGGTCAAACAAACAGGAAAAAAGAGGATTAACGCTGCAACCACGACCTTAGAACCAATACCGAACCCCAGCCACAGCACCAGTAACGGTGCCAAGGTAAAGACCGGTATGACTTGGCTTGCCATCACCAACGGATAAAGTAGCCGGCGAATCCACGCATGACTGGTCATCGCTACGGCGACAACGACGCCGCCGCCAACACCCAATAGTAGGGCTAAGCCCATCTCACTAAAGGTAATTGCCGTTTGCGACAGTAATAGTGCCGGCTGCTGAATTAAGGCTACCGCGACCTGTTGCGGTGTCGGCAGTAAATAGTCGGGTATTCCTTGATGCGTCAAGAAGACCCAGACGGCAAGCACACAGCCTAAGAAATAGAACAGGTTACTCAGACGAGATTTCATAAGCCTCCAATTGAGTAATCAGCGCGGCTTGTGCGGTAAGAAGCCGCAGATCATCGGCAGGACGAGGGGTGTCACCAACAGGTGGAGTCAGCGTCTTTACTTGTAGAGGTGAGCAATGGAGTAAAAGAATGCTTTCCGCTAAGCGGCATGCCTCAGCCGGATCGTGGGTGACCATAATCACCGTTTTGCCTTTTAACAGCTCGCCAGTTAAGGTCTGCAATCGCAACTTAGTGATGGCATCTAGCATGGCAAACGGCTCATCCATCAGGATAACCGGTCGATCACTATAAAGTGTACGGGCTAAGGCCACTCGTTGACGCATCCCTCCCGACAGCTGATGAGGCTTAGCCGACAAACGGTGAGCCAGTCCTACTTTCTCAAGCAAATGTTCGGCATGACGGCGAACGACCGGTTGACCAGTGAGCGTTGAGGGCAGTAAGACGTTATCCATGACTGAGAGCCAAGGGTACAGTTGATCTTGCTGCCCCATCCACGCTATCTGTGAGCGGTCTGCGTGGATCATTCCCTTCTGAACCGAACGTAGGCCAGCTAACAATTGTAAAAGCGTACTTTTACCAATCCCACTCGCCCCTAAAAGGGCAGTCGTTTTTCCCTCAGCAAAGGTCAGGGAGAAGTTATGCAGTAATGGCTGCTGTGACCAAGAGAAACTCACCTCTTCGAAACCCAGCATTAGGGCTCTCCTGCCGCAAGCAGTACGATATTCTTTAGTCCGCGCTCGCGTAAAAGACGTTCGGCGCGTGCCGAGCGTAGCCCCGTACGGCACACCAGCACTAAACGTTGATAGGAAGGTGCCGTCCAGTGATGCAACGATTGTAACGGTACGCGGACCGCTGAGTCCGTCACGCTATGCGGTGCTTCATCACGATCCCGTAACTCAACGATCAGATCGGTCTTTAACAGTTGTCCGCGATCGATAAAATGCAGTGTTTTTTCGATCGGCTCCTCAGCGGAGTCGAATCGAAATTGATTAAATTGCCAATCGCTAAAATTATACTTAACTAGCAAACCTAACGGAGAGGGCGTGCTCTGTAACACCCAACTTAGTACCATCTGAGCTTGGGCCGCGGCGATACAAGCGACAACGGGGCCCATTACCCCAGCGGTTTGGCAGTTGCCTGCCGTCGCGGGTAAATGTGGAAATAGGGCTTTGTAACTTGGTGCTCCGCCACAAAATCCTCCTACATAGCCTTGAGTACCCAGAACTGAAGCACTGATTAACGGTAATCCGTGGGTCAAGCAGGCGTCCGAAAGGAGATAAGTGGTGGCAAAATTATCGGCAGCATCGACGACGATATCGATATCCCGTAGTGCCTCGCGCACTATACTGGCCGTAATATGGGTGACCTCAGGTTCGATCAATACCTCACTATTGCATTGGCTTAGATGTGCTTGGGCACATAGCGCTTTAGCTTTACCCACATCTTGCTGAGTGAATAGCGTTTGCCGATGTAGATTGTGCAGGGCCACACGATCCGCATCATACAGTCGAATCTGGCCGATACCTGCCCCAACTAATTGGGGCAGCAACGTCGCACTCAAACCACCCGCCCCCACCACCAGTACCTTAGCCTGTTGCAGTCGCCGTTGTCCTTGCTCACCTATTTCCGGTAGCTGCATTTGTCGTTGATAACGTTGCATGACGGCTTCCTAAATCAAATTCGCTAAACCGAATAATGGCGTAGAGGGCTCTGCCATCTCGCGTTGCGCCATCAATCCCGCATGGTAGGCGGTATGTCCCGCTGAAATGGCTTGTCCAAAAGCTTGGGCCATCGCCACTGGGTCACGTGCTTTCGCCACGGCAGTATTGAGTAAGATACCGTCGAACCCTAGCTCCATCGCTTGCGTTGCATGAGAGGGCGCACCAATCCCAGCATCGATAATCATCGGGATTTCCGGAAAAGCAGCGCGTAGCGCCTGCAATCCACGTAAATTATTCAGTCCCTGTCCCGATCCAATTGGGGCTCCCCACGGCATCAGCACTTGGCATCCTGCCGCTAACAACTTTTCACCGACAATGCGGTCTTCGGTGGTGTAGGGAAAGACCTGAAAGCCCTCGGCACATAAGATGTTGGCAGCTTCAACTAAGGCGAAAGGATCGGGTTGTAAGCTATCGGCATGCCCAATTACTTCTAATTTGATCCACGGTGTATTGAAGAGTTCACGAGCCATATGAGCCGTCGTCACCGCCTCTTTTACGCTGTGGCAACCCGCGGTATTGGGTAAAATATGTCGGTTGTGTTGACTTAATAGTTCGCGGAACGCCTGCCCACCAGTCCCTTCACGCCGTAGACTGACCGTAATCACCTCAGTGCCTGACGCCTCAATGGCTGCACTCAAAATAGCCGGTGAGGGGTAACCCGCGGTGCCCAATAAGCAACGTGAAGTTAACGAGGTACCATAAAACATCACTCACCCTCCCTGCATCGGTGAGAGGGCTTCAACACGCATGCCCTCTCGAAGATTGAACGTGGTATAACCGCCTTTTGCAACAAACTGGCCATCGACAGCGCAGGCGACTACCGTACTATCAATCTGCTGTTCGAGTAGTAGGCCCGCTAACTCAGTTGCCTCGGTCACCACAGGCTGACCATTAAGTAAGATTTGCATTGCTCTTTTCCTTCGCTAACTGTTCAACAAGTTGCTGTGCGACCATCGGGGCTAATAGAAAACCGTGGCGGTACATACCGTTCAAATAAAAACGGTTGTCTTGATAGTGAAAACAGGGGAGATTGTTGGGATAAGCCGGACGTAAGCCACTGGCGGTCTCGATAATTTCCGCCTCCGCCAGTGCCGGATGTAAGGTATAAGCGGCACTCAATAACTCCATCGCCGCCCGCGCACTCATACCACGATTATCGTCAGTCTCCACCATCGTCGCGCCCAGCATGAATTCTCCAGCACCGCGTGGTACCAGATAGCAAGGAAATCGAGGATGTAATAACCGGATGGGCCGTGAAAAATCGAGTTCATCACTACGCAAACGCAGCATTTCACCGCGTACCGCACGCAGCGATGATAGATCTGCCCGAGCCTTAATTCCCCGACAATCAATAATCTTGCCGCTGGGCTGAGAGGAATGAAATACTACGCCTTGCTCCTGTAACTGCTGGGCGAGGGAAGCTAAGGCTTGGCGAGGATTGAGGTGCCCTTCTTCAGCAAAAAAAAGCCCGCGATCAAAGCGTGAGCCAAGTTCGGCTTCAAGCTCCTCTGGCTTCACCCACTGATGGTGGATTGTTTTACTGGCAAAAACGTGAAGTTCTTGCTGATCTCTAGCAGGGGCAACCACCAAGGTTCCACGCTGTTGTACATCAGGTACGCGCTGTTGCCACCAGGCAAGCGAGTGCTGCCCAAGCGTGACAACCTCGTTGGGGGCGCTCTCTGCTTCACAATAAGGCGCTAACATTCCCCCTGCATACCATGATGCGGTGGGAGAGTCAGGCTGCTCGATCAGTTCAACCTGTTCGCCCTGTTCGACTAATAGTTTTGCTACGCAGAGTCCGCTTACGCCGCGACCAAGAACACTCCAGCGACTCATTGTCTGGCCTGAGTGGTAGAGAGGAGAAAATACATGGATGGCCTCTTAGTGAGAGACCCAGATAAGGCAGAGGGAATAAGACACTTACCCTTTAAGGGCTATGCCAAGTTGCTCATCGGCAACCCGTCTTCCTACGCCAGTATTAACTGGGTCAGGTTCAAAGGGTCGCTGCACGGCGTCATACGCTCACAGCCTCTCAGTCTCTTTACGCGAGACTCCCCCGACTTTTATTTAGTTGTAATTGAGGCAAGCCTTCGCGTCAAGTACCAATATAGAACTGTCACAGCGCATGGCACGCCAATCCACTTATCGTCCTTTCTTTTGACGCCCCGGCTTAGTGAATTTTTGCCGTGCGGGCGGCTTTTTCGTTGAACGAGCAGGCATGACCGGGGGGGCAATATCTGGTCTTTTAAGGGCTTTTTTCGCCGGTTTTTTCTCAACCGGTTTATCCTCTGATGAAGAATCTTCAATCAGGTTAAACAGGTCAATTAACTCGTCATCAGTGAGATCACGCCATTCCCCTACAGGGATACCTGCCAGGCTCACGTTCATAATGCGGGTACGTTCAAGTTTAGTCACTTCAAAACCAAAGTGAGTACACATCCGACGGATTTGCCGATTTAAGCCTTGAACAAGAATGATACGGAAAACATGCGTATCGAGCTTTTTAACTTTACACTTCTTCGTTACCGTTCCCAGAATAGGCACACCCGCGCCCATTCCACGGATAAATTCGTCGGTGATCGGTTTATCTACCGTCACGATATACTCTTTTTCGTGGTTATTTCCGGCACGTAAAATTTTATTTACCAAATCGCCATGGTTAGTTAAAAAGATTAGACCTTGAGAGTCTTTATCCAGCCGACCAATCGGAAAAACACGCTTACTATGATTGACAAAATCACCGATATTATCGCGCTCTGTCTCTTCCATAGTGGTGACGATACCCACCGGTTTATTGAGCGCGATTAAGATCAAGTCATCTTCACTACGGGGTTCGATCAGCTGACCATTAACCATCACTTTATCATCAGGATAAACCTGAGCCCCAACAGCGGCGCGTCGTCCATTAATGAAGACGTTACCCTGTTCAATGTAACGATCGGCATCGCGACGAGAGCAAATACCGCTCTCACTAATATATTTGTTGAGACGTACAGATGTGTTAGTCAGCATGGTTCCTCCGAAAAAACGGACTATACCTGATTTTTTCGATGGTTTCGAAAGAAGTGTGTGAATAGTCGGGGAAGAGAAACCCTTCCCCGACTGAATGTTACGAAGAGAGCGTTTGTAACGCGCGGGCGATACGAATGGCAGCCTCACCGGCAGTCTGTTCGGTCAACATGGAATAAGAAAGACGTAACGCATTCTTTTCCGGATTTTCGGCAAAGAAAACATCACCTGGGACAAACACGACTTTCTCTGCGATACAGGCTTTCAATAAAAGACTCGCATCCATACCTTCTTTCAGGTGACACCATAAAAACATCCCCCCTTCGGGACGGTTAAAGGTAATCGCATCACCGAGGTGTTTCTGTAAAGCCTCGATCAACCAATCACGGCGCTGTCTATACGTTTCTGTCAATAAAGCGATACGCTCATCGATCCGTCCCGATGCGATATAACGTGCAGCAATATGTTGATTTAGCGTAGAAGTGTGCAGATCTAATGCCTGTTTCGCGACAGTAATCGCCATGAGGAATTTTTTAGGTAGCGCTAGCCAACCTAAACGTAAACCCGGGGAGAAAATTTTCGAAAAACTCGACATGTAACAGACGTTATGATCTTCTCCATATAACTGCTGGGCCAGTGAGAAGAAGGTTTCACGGCGTTGTTCGGTAAAGGCTAGATGCCCATAAGGATCATCTTCAACAATTACGACCTGGTAACGATGGGCTAACTTAACAATTTCAGCCCGCTGTGCATTTTCAATAATACGCCCAGTCGGGTTAGCAAAGGTTGGGATCAAGTAAAGCATCTTTACTCCCCCCGCGGCTAAGCGAGATTCCAATGCACCAAGATCAATCTCTTCACCTTGGTAAGCCAGCTCTTCGATCACCGCCTCGGTATAGTCAAATAACTGTAAGGCGGCTAAATAGGTAGGACGCTCCACTAATACTACGTCGTCTTTCTCCAAGAAAACGCGATTAAGGAGGTCAATACCCTGTTGAGAGCCATTAGTGACCAGCACTTGGTTAGGATCAAGCTGTAGACCAAAATGCTGGACCCAATTAGCAATACTTTGGCGCAGCGGCCATTCACCTTCAGTTACCGAGTACTGAAAAACATCGCGATGATCTTCAGCGAGTAACTGCTGGAGTACGTTATCAATACCCTCAACGTCAATCATATCTGTGGCAGGGATACCGCCTGCTAAGGAGATAAACCCAGGTTCTTTACTAAATTTAAGCAATTCTCTAACCGGTGAAGAATGTATCGCTGCGGATTTCTTGGAAAGCATGCGTTAACCTGTCGCCCTTTATGTGATAAACGTTGATAAGATTTTCTCAACCTTAGCAAAATAACAGCCTGGAGTCATGAACTACTCGTGGCACAGTAAGATAAAAATAATCCGACTTTTCAACACCAGAATTACCGGTAAACTTTGGGTAAATTCCCGCTAAGAATTAGTGATAAAATATATTCAGAAGTAGAATCATAATAATTAAAACCATATTAATTAATTATCTGTAAAACATTAATAATAAAATATAAAAGTTAATTATTTAAAAAATACCCAACTCCCTTCATTAGTTTTCTTTAAAAGGTTTCGGATTTATGTTATAAATAAAATTCGTAACGGATTATTTACATAGAGATTTCTATGATTACCCACACTGTTATTTTTGCTCCAATTGGAGAAGCGAGTAGAACAGAGCAAATCACCCAAAGACTCTCTAACGCAATTATTTCTGGTTTATTAGAAAAAGGGGAGCAATTACCTAATGAATCGGAATTAGCACGAATGATGGGAGTTTCACATATTACTATCAGGGACGCACTCAATACCCTTCGAAGTAAATCCTTGATCCATACTATTCGTGGTCGTAATGGTGGAAGTTTTATAAGTGATAACGTTGAAAGTTATGTGAAACATTTTCACCCCTTTAATAATATCAGTTCAGATTATTTATCTGACCTAGGGGAAATGCAAAGCGCGATCATTGTTCATAGTACGCGTCTATCCGCACAGCGCATGACTGATGATGACATAGGTAAATTAGGCGAACTTATTCTCGCGCTAGAAAAAGCTGACACTCCACAGCGTAAAGCCCAGTCTGATATGCGTTGCCTACTCACCTTAGCAGCCAACTCCCAATCGGCAAGGCTTGCTGCCCAAGAACTGATCATTTTAACGGAGTGGGCACCGCTTATCTCTATTCTTTATCAAGAGGATAAGTTTCATACCGAGAGTACTGCTCATTTTCATCAATTGTTCGCTGCCTTACAGAATAAAGATGAATCCTTAGCGGTAACCCAATCCTACATATTAATAGAATTTTTCGTTTCCTCATTAATAAACTATAAAATTAATTTTATCTAAACATTACTCAATTTCAGGATGAAGTGAGAAAGCATGCCATTAGGGAAAATAAAACAGGTCTCTGAAGAATCATTTTCATTAATTGAAAAAATAACCCAAGAATTCTCAATGACTATTAGCCAAATGATTTCAGATACCAAGAAATCCGCTGATATTAATTTAAAACTAGAGAGCAGAATAAAGGATAATATATTATTACTTGCCGAGAAATTATTAAGTCAACACCCGTTATTTTCTGGTGCTGGTTTCGCGCTATATAATGAATCCACCGTAAGCCCGTGGCAACTTGCTTGGCTATACCGGCCGCAACATCCTCGAATGGTAAGTAAGTTCTGCCTAAATAAGGCTTCGCAACCCTTAGTCGATTATCAAACATTTTCGTGGTTTGCAAAGGTAAGCGATAAAGGCTATTTACATGGCCCCTATGTCGACTACGTCTGTAACTCTACCTATACCTTAACCTATATTTTCCCGGTCTATTTTGAAAGGCGTTTAATTGGGGTCGCGGCAACGGATGTGATGGTTGGCCAATTAGAGCAAATCCTACGTGAATCGCTGGCCAATGATCCCCTCCCTATCATTATGACGACAACCTCAGGACGTGTACTTTTTTCCACGCATCCTCGCTTTCGAGTGGGGACACTCCAAACCTCTCATTCCTTAACGGCTCATTTTCAAAGCCAATACTTTACATTATGGAGCGAAGGCTGTGAGGGTGGTGCAGTTCCGCCCTAAATCAGTGCATTAACGGATGACGATAAGGTAGCGATCCGGCAATGAGGTTATCGCTACCGAGATGTAACTTTTGGCCCAGTAATTGCTTAATTGAAACATAAGTTTTTCAGTTACGTCGAAAAGGGCTGCGGCTATGACACACACTCTCTCCAAGATACGCCACTCTATCTTTATCCAAGTACTTATCGCGTTGGTCATTGGTACCGCACTAGGATGCCTGTATCCAGCCATTGCGGATTCGCTAAAACCCTTGGGCGATAGCTTTATCAAACTGATTAAAATGGTGACCGCGCCCCTAGTGTTTGTGATCATCGTCCAGGGCATCTCCTCCCATAGCGAACTGAAACAGGTCGGACGTATTGTCGGTAAGACCTTACTTTACTTCGAAATCATCACCTTACTGGCTCTAGTCCTAGGGTTAGTCGGGGCACAGATCACCCATATCGGGCAAGGTATCCATCTTTCAAAGATGGCGATGCCGGCAACGGATAAACTGAGTCACCTTTCATCACTGCAGAGCTTTGGGGATTTCTTCTTAAACCTGATTCCAGATACCTTTATTGGTGCTTTCGCACGCGGGGACACCTTACAAGTATTGCTAATCTCTATTCTCTTTGGTGTCTCGCTCAATATTAGCGGCGAAGCAGGTAGACCCGTCATCACACTTATCAATAGCCTCAGCCATATCCTTTTTCGATTAATGGCAATACTGGTGAAAGTGGCTCCGCTTGGCGTACTCGGCGCGGTGGCATATATGGTGGGTCACTATGGCGTACACTCATTAACCAGCCTACTCGGTTTTCTCTTCCTCTATACCGGTATCTGTGCCCTATTTGTCGTCGTTGTATTGGGTGGCATTACACGACTGACCGGTATTAGCTTTATCGCGCTACTGCGCTATTTACGTGAAGAATTAACGATTGTCTTGGGGACCACCGCTTCCGATGTGGTGTTACCTCAGTTAATGAAAAAATTAGAATTTCTAGGGATAAGTAAATCGACCGTTGGTTTAGTGATCCCAACGGGCTATTCCTTCAACCTTGATGGGTTTTCCATTTATCTCACCCTTGCGGTAGTGTTTATCGCGAATGCCACGGGTATTCACCTCGGCTGGAGCGAAATTGCCTTAATTTTGGGTGTGGCTGTCTTTACGTCGAAAGGTGCACACGGCGTTCCTGGAGCAGCGATTGTCATTCTTGCCGCGACGCTTTCAGCCATTCCTTCTCTACCACTAGCGGCCTTAGCTTTTCTTTTGCCTATTGATTGGTTGATTGGTATTCCCCGCGCGTTAACCAATGTCTTGGGTAACTGCGTCGCTACATTAGTCATTGCAAAGTGGGAAAACGATCTGGATTTGACTCGAGCTCGTCAGGTCCTTAACCAAAGTATTCCTTATGAAAAGGTAAATAAAAAGAGCACATTGGTCACTGAACAATAAAAGTTAACTACACTTTTTAAACAATATCCCTGTTTAAGGAGTGATCGTGAAACCTTTCTATCTTCTTACCGCTGTGTTATTCACAGCGGTTTTTTCATCTCAGAGCGAGGCGGCTTCCGAAGTTATCGCAAAAATTAACCCTCCCTACCCCGACCTCTCTGGGATAGCAGTCAATCAGGAGAACCGTATATTTTTAGGTTTTCCTCGGCACTCTGGTGATCACCACTCTCCAGCACTGATGGAACTTAAACAAGGTCAACTCACCCCTTATCCCAATAAAACGTTCGGACTCCCCCAAAAAAATCTCACTGATTGGTTAGTATCACCTCATGGCTTGTACGTGGATAAAAACGATACACTTTGGGTACTCGATGATGGGAAAATTCAGGGTAAATCGACCATACCCGTTGGTGCTGCAAAAGTGGTCGCGATTGACACTCACACGAACAAAGTCTTAAAGACGATTGTCATTACCCCACCCGTGCTTAACTCAAGCTCACACTACAACGATTTACGGGTTGATCTCTCGCACGGTAAAGCCGGCACCATTTATATTGCTAACTCAGGTTTTGCACAGCGTTATTCTCTTATTGTTATTGATGTCGCCAGCGGTAAACAACGGGAAGTCTTAATCAACCACCCCTCGACTTCACCTGATCCAGGTTTTATGGCCTTTATCGAGAATAAGCCTGTCGTCTTTAATGCCGATAATCCTAAATTACCGCAGGGAGGAATTGATGGTGTTGCCCTATCTCCCGACCAAAGTAAGTTTTATTGGACTGCACTGAGCGGACGTAAGCTATTTAGCCTGCCAACCGCGCAACTCAGTGATTTTTCTGTCCCTGAAGCAACCTTGGAAAAATCAGTACATTTCGAAGGTGAGCATCCTGCCAATGACGGCATGGCAGAAGATGAAAAAGGGAATCTTTACTTCGGTGCCTTTGAACAGCAATCGTTAGTAAAGCGCGATCCCAACGGTCAATTTCATTTACTTGATCACAATGTTCACGATTTTGGCTGGCCAGATGCTTTAGCTTACCGTAATGGTTATTTGTACACCACGTTAGGCCAATGGAATCGTACTCCTGACTTGAACGATAACCACGACCTTCGTCAACGACCTTTCTTAGTGATTCGTACGTCGACGGAGTAATAGCGCGCTGAGCGGCCCTTCTACTCATGCGTGTTTCTTAATTATTTGGAGAAATTGATGAGTAGTGATGGCGAAATTTTACTCGCAGGCATCGCCGCCTTAGTCGCGATTATTTTTTTCGTGGCCTACGCCAAGTTACCGCCCTTCTTAGCTATTTTTGTGGGGGCGGTGATTGCCGGCATGGTGGCACAGGTGCCAGCCGAAGCAATAGCCAAGAGTTTTTCTAAAAGTGCTGGCAGTGTGTTAGGTGAAAGTGGATATGTTATTGCCATGGGGGCGATGTTAGGCAGTATTATGACGAAAACCGGTGCGGCCGATCGACTCGCAGAGTTTATCATTGCTCGCACAACCGCTCGTTATTTACCTTGGGTGATGGCCCTGACTGCCATGGTGATTGGTCTACCGCTTTTTTTCGAAGTTGGACTGGTACTTATGTTGCCACTTATCGCTACCGTAAGTGCACGTTCAGGGCAACCGTTGTTACGCATTGCTGTACCGGTACTCGCAGGACTGACGGCATTACATGCCCTAGTACCGCCTCACCCTGGCCCCATTATCGCTATCACAACGTTGCATGCGGATATGGGACTGACATTGCTTCTCGGGTTGATTATTGCCGTGCCAGCGGTGATCTTCGCAGGGCCACTTTACGGAAAGTGGTTAAGTCGAAAAGCCAGTTTAGCGACTGTCACCCAACTCGCAACACTGCCTGAACCTGTTGCAGGTATTCGCCCGCCCTCACTTCTTCTCACCATTACTATTATCTTACTCCCTGCAATATTGATGCTACTACGCAGTATTTCGCTCTATATCCTACAAAGCGACAGCTCACCCGTCCACTTTCTCGATTTTATCGGTGAACCCTTAGTTGCGCTGACGCTTACCGTACTCCTGGCCATTTTCACACTCAGCTGGCGCAGTGGAATGGATAAAAAAAACGTTGGGGAGACACTCACGGCCAGTATTGCGCCGGTTGCGGTACTGCTACTTACTATTGGCGCGGGGGGCGGGTTAAAGGGAGTTTTAGTCGAGGCCGGTATCAGTCAAAGTATTAGCCACTTTGCCTCACAGACCCACGCACCATTACTACTTCTTGCTTGGGGCATTGCAGTAATGATTCGCCAAGCCACTGGCTCTGCAACGGTTGCGACCACTACAACAGCAGGCATTATGGCGGCAAGCTTCCAACTTTTACCCCCTTTAGAAAGTAGCCTAATCGCTTTGGCTATTGGGGCAGGCTCAGTCTTCTTCTGCCATATCAATGATGCGGCCTACTGGATGATAAAATCGTTCTTCGGCTTAACGCTCAAACAAACACTATGGATATGGTCAGTGCTACAAACGATTGTGTCGGTAGTCGGCCTGGTTATGGCGAGCATCTTATGGAAGATCCTTGTCTCGTCTTAATGTTCGAATTGAAAACGCTACCCAAATAAGGTCCCTACTTTAGGACCAACCGTTTTCAAGTATTCACCACTAAAAGAGCCTTCGACGACGGCTCTTTTTCATAACGTTCGAACGGATTAGCGTCTGCCGTAGTCAACCGCCCCGGACAAATCTCTTTTACAACTGACCTTCTCATCGCCAAATTAAACAAAAAAGAAACATTCAAACACAATAAACAAACAAATATATAAAACTATTAACAGAATTGCTTTACGATTGCGCCCTTTTAAAATTTGGCAACGAAAAATGAATATCAGTAGAAGAAAACTTATCCTAGGTAGTGGGGCGATTTGCGCAGCAGGAATTGGTGCAAGTGTTTTAGGTCCAATGATGGCAAGAGAAGGTCGTTTAGTACCAGGTAAACCGAGATATGGCTTTATTAATGGTACCGAAGGCCCGCTACCTCAAAGCGCCGATGCCGTGATTATCGGTGCGGGAATTTTAGGGATAATGACCGCTATTGATCTGGCTGAGAAAGGATTGTCAGTTGTTATCGTTGAAAAAGGGAACATCGCCGGTGAGCAATCCTCGCGATTTTATGGCCAATTGATGACCTATAAGATGGAAGGAGAGACCTTTATGCTCCACCATCTTGGAAAAGAACATTGGCGAGGAATGAATAAAAAAATTGCTATGGATACTAGCTATCGTACTCAAGGCCGGGTTGAGGTACCGCTGAGTGACGAAGATCTGCAGAATGTAAGAGCCTGGATTGATGATAAAAAAGAGCAAGTAAGTAGTGCTATCCCCTTAAATACGCGAATAATTCAGGGTGAAGAACTCAAAAATCGTTTAAAAGGGGCAACCTCAAACTGGACCATTGCAGGGTTTGAAGAGGACTCTGGAAGTTTAGACCCAGAAATTGCGGCGTTCAGAATGGCCGACTATGCAAAGAAAATTGGCGTAAAAATTTATACCCAGTGCGCAGCAAGAGGTATTGAAAAACAAGGGGGCGCGGTATCGGACGTTGTCACGGAAAAAGGGGCGATTAGAACGACCAGAGCGGTAGTATGTGGCGGTGCATGGTCAAGACTATTTATGCAGAATCTAGACGTCGACCTTGAAACCCTTCCTGCTTATCAATCTCAGCAACTCATTACCGGCGGACCGGGCTTACCAGGGGCGAACGTCGCGTTACCAGGGAATATCTTTTTCCGGGAACAAGCGAACGGGACTTATGCTACCTCTCCAAGGATAGAGGTAATTCCTATCGTCAAAGATTCTTTCATTTATGGTTATAAGTATTTACCACTACTTGCCCCAGAGGATGTCTTTGTTCATTTCTCTATCAATGAGCAACTTCTCAACTCTTTTAAGCAAAAAACAAAATGGTCGTTAGATAAACAGTCTCCTTTCGAGTCAAACCGCGACATGGTTGCCGTAGCAGACGTTAAAGACCTAAATGAATCACTAGCCACTTTGAAAAAAGAATTTCCGGCCTTCAATAATTCAAAACTAATTGATCAATGGAGTGGTGCAATGGCTGTTGCCCCCGACGAGTCACCCATTATTTCTGTCGTCAATGAATGTCCAGGCTTAGTCGTCAATACCGCGACAAGTTGGGGGATGACTGAAAGCCCCGTTTCCTCTTCTATCGCAGCAGATTTGCTCTTAGGAAATACCCCGGTCTTGAACCCCAAAGCTTTTAGCCTGTATAGATTTAGCTAAGCATTCCGTCACACTACCCTTAGAGCCTATATCTTCATAGATATAGGCTTTATGACCCCACCTTAAAATGCCTGTTTCCATTACAGTTTCTCTGTGACTACCGTGCCTTACCCAGCGATATACAGGTAGATAATTAATTAGCGACGGATGCTGTTGCAACCACGTCAATAAAAGATAATAATTCTCGTTCTTATTATCAATAGATAGAATCCAGCTTCGGATTCTCTGAGTCACTTGCGCCCTGACTGTTGAGGTAAATAAAAATAATGAAGACGTTATTCCCGCTTAAGCGTCATGCTTTTCTGGTGTCATTGGTACTATCCGCTCCCCCTCTGAGTTATGCCGCAGACAACACGGTTGTTGTCACCGCTGCACCTGAAGATAGTGCCGTTTCAGAAACGCACGGTTATACCGCCAAAACCAGTTCTGGTGCGAGTAAAACGGATCAACCGCTTATTACCACTCCCCAATCTGTCTCGGTCATCACTCGTCAACAGATGATTGACCAAGGTGCAATGACGGTTAACGATGCCTTAAACTATACTGCAGGGGCGTTTACTAATTTCGGAGGTGCAGCAACCCGCTACGATACCGTATCACTGCGTGGCTTCCACGGTGGCGACGTCGATAATATCTTCCTTGACGGTATGCGTTTAATGAGTGATCCCAGCAGTTATAACGTGTTACAAGTCGATCCATGGTTCTTAGAGCGAATTGATGTAATCAAGGGGCCTTCCTCCGCCCTTTACGGCCAAACCGTCCCCGGTGGCTTAGTGATGGAAACCTCAAAACGCCCGCAATTTGCTGAAGAAGGACACTTCAAAACCTATTACGGTAACCATAGCACCAGCGGCGTTGCCATGGATTATACCAATGCAATCAATGACCAATGGGCTTTTCGTTTAACCGGTATCGGCCATCAGAGTCATACACAATTTGACCATACCCGAGAAGAACATTATGCCATTTCACCGTCCTTATTGTGGCAACCAGACAGTGATACCTCGCTATTATTAAAAGCTTATCTACAGAAAGACCCTTCTGGTGGTTTCCACGGCTCAGAACCTGGCGACGGCAGCTTATATAGTCATAATGGTAAAAGGCTCAGTACAAGTTTCAGTGATGCCGATCCCTCTTTGGACCAATTCAAACGCCACGAACAGATCTATAGTTATGACTTCTCACATAACTTTAATGATACGTGGTCAGTCCACTCGACAGGAAGTTATAGTCATTCCAATGTCGATCTCGATCAGGTCTATCAAATTGGTTGGCAACCGGATAGTGATATCTTAAATCGCTATTATTCAGGATCTCGGTCCTCATTGTCCGCCGTAGCAACAGACAATCAATTAATAGCGAATTTAAAAACTGGAGAAATTCAGCATAAAGTCGTTATCGGCGCGGAATATCACGAATATACCAACCGGCATAAAGATGCGAGTGGTGTGGCTTCGTCAATTAATCCTTTCACCGGCGAAACCTATGGGGAAAATGGTGATTATACTTTCTACGGTACAAAGAATCGCTACTATCAAACCGGTGCATACTTACAGGATGAAATGCAGTGGGACCGTTGGCACTTAGATGTCTCAGGGCGTTATGATCGTATCGTCTCGAAAAGTGTGAGTCATGATCTCGGCACCCAGTCACGTCGGCAAGATGATCATATAAGTGGTAGAGCAGGCCTACTTTATGCCTTTGATAACGGGATTTCGCCCTACCTCAGCTATAGCCAAGCAATTACTCCCCAAGCGCTATCCGATGCTAATGGTAATTTGTTAAAGCCGACCACCGCATCACAATATGAAGCTGGCGTAAAATACCAACCGGTTGGGACCTCTGATCTTTACAGCATCGCGCTCTACGACCTGACCCAAAAAGACGTTGCTAATCGAGTAGTGCCTGATACGTACTACGCTTCCGTCGGAAAAGTGCATTCCCGTGGTATCGAACTTGAGGCCCATAATCAGTTAACGTCACGATTGAGCACTATTGCTACCGCCAGTGTTAACCATGTTCGCTATGAAGATGCTATCGACGGAAATAATGGTAACACGCCGTATGTTACGCCAAACGCGACCGCTTCTGCTTGGGTAAATTATAAATTCGATTATGGCATCACTACCGGTGTTGGGGTTCGCTATATAGGTAAACAGTGGGCAGATAATGAAAATACGACTCGTATTCCTTCGGCTACTCTGGTCGATGCTTCAGTAAGAATGGACCTCGGTGCATGGCGTTCGCAGTGGAAAGGCGCTTATGTACAACTCAATGCGAAAAACTTAGGAGGACGTGATTATGTGGCGTCTTGCTATGGAACAGGTTATTGCTATTGGGGAGCGGAACGTTCGGTAATTGCTACCGTTGGTTACGACTTCTAAGCTTAGGCGCGGCCTCACGGCCGCGCCCCTTTTACTCGAGAGTCAGAGCCTGACGATGCTGCCTCACCCAGCGAACAAACATCACACTCAACAGTAACCATAAGCCACCACTTGCCAGATTTACCCCAGAAAAGCCGATTAAACCCTGCTGGAAGTAGCCTTCGCGCGCGAATTCTAAACCGATGGAGTACATCAGAATACTCAGCATCCCCATCATAGCCGCGACCTGCCCCTTAGATTCTGTTACCGAAAATAACGTTAGCCGATAAAGGACTGCCGTACTCAATCCCGCACCAAACGCATAAAGACTTAAGCCGCTGACCAGAATCGCAATCTGGTAGGTATCACTTAAGGTGGCGCAAAGTGCAATCAGTAGCCCCCCCACTAACGGCCACGCTCCGACAACTAACGGGCGAGTAATCTCCGCGTGGTGGGTGAGCTTACTCAGCACCACATTACCAAGGATCATTGCCACGAAAACCGGGACTTGCAGTAGCGCATAATTGACCTCACTCATCTGATGGTCATGGATTAAGTAGACGGGTGACAGCGCCACCCAACTGAGGATAGGTACAGCAGATAACCCCAGTGCTAAACAGCCCGCAATGAGCGCGGGTCGTTGTAGCAGTATCCAATAGCCCCCTAGTAACCGCTTTGGCGTTAAACTCAGCTGCCGATTTCCTGATGTTTCAGGCATGCTGAAATATAGCCCGACCAAAGCGATCAGCGACATAAGCGCGAAAATAACAAACAGCATGCGCCACGTGGTAAATAACAGTAAGGCACTCCCGGCCAGCGGACCAATTAAAGGCGCTAACAGTGCCACATTCGCCATCCACGCCATAAGTCGAATACTCTTGCGCTCTTCGAAAGCCTCCTGCACCGCGGTATAGCCAACAGCACCAATGAAACAGAGACTGATCCCTTGGATAAAACGTAGCAACATAAACTGCTCAATGGAGGTTACCCAGAAGGTGACGCCACTGGCGATGGCAAATAACAAGGCTCCCGACATCAATATTGGCCGACGCCCCCACTTATCGGAAAGCGGCCCTAACAGCCACTGTAAAACAAGGCCACCAATCAAGTAAGCCGTCAGCGAAAAAGGCACCCACTCAGGGCCAACCTGTAAATCTTGGGTCACTTGTAACATGCCCGGTTGCACCATATCGTGAGCAATATAGGTCGTGAACTCAAACAGAACTAAAGAAAAAGGGAACAGCCATGACGTTACGGGTGCGTCAGGACGTGTGGAAGTCGATGTCATAAATAAGACCTAAAAAGGAAAAAAGACCGGCAGAGCCGGTCATTGTAGTGACTTTATTGACTGTCGGTATCACTTTTTAAATTGAGCTATCGGGTTTACCAATACCCCAGCCAATTTTAAGGCACTAGCCGGATCGTCTAAATTGACCATTTGCTGATTATTCGCTAACTGCAGCCGGTTCAAACAAGAATGTGCATAGGTCGGGCTAAACAGATCAAACCGTGCAAACTTGTCAGCAAATTGAGGGTGGTGACGCTGATAGTGCTCAATACTGACAGCAACACGCTGCCAAAATGCGCCTTCTTGCATCACCTCATCTTCATCAAGAATCGCGCTAATGAAGCGGAAGAAGCAACTGAATACATCGACAAAAATCGATAACAATTTCAGCTCATCCGGAACCTCCGCCTTAATACGTTGTATCTTATCCGGTAGTTCGCGCGAGGTATCTAAAATCGCAATTTCTTCACCAATATCTTTCATAAAGCAGCCTACTGGCACGTCGTCCTCTAACTTGAGAATCAGGTTTTCGCCATGGGGCATAAAGACCAAGTCATACTGGTAGAAGCAATGCAAGATAGGACTTAAATAGGCTTGAAGATAACGGTCAATCCACTCAGCGGGGGCTAAACCTGAACGCTTGATCAGGGCTGTTAACAGGGCTTTACCCTCTGCGTCGCGATGAAGTAATCCGGCCATCGTCATTAACCGCTGCTGATCGGTTAAGCCCGTTAACGGGTTTTCCCGCCACAAGGCAGCAAACATCTTCTTGTAGGCCGACTCTTTTTTGATGGCTTTCTCGTAAAGACGATGATGATAGCCAATGGTGGCAACCTCCTGCAGAATTGAGAAGCTACAGTGGCTAAGCCAATTATCCTCGGCGACGATCTTCGCTAGCCATTGATTTACTGCAGGCGTCGTGGCCATATAGTAAGGGGATAACCCTCGCATAAAGCCCATATTCAGTATCGAAAGCGCCGTTTTGACATAACGTTTGGATGGCTGACTACGATTAAAGAATGTCCGTATTGACTGCTGCGCCTGATAGGCATCGGTTGCGGCACCTAAATAAATAATCTTTTGCTGGGCAATATCGGCTGCAAAGACTGTGACGATTTTATTTTGCCACTGCCAAGGGTGTACAGGTGTAAAGAGGTAGTCCTCCGGTAACACGCCCTGCAATCGTAACGTGGCCTCCCACTCTTTGACCTGCGCCGCCCCTAACTCCTCCTCGATAAGGGTGGCGTAATCCAGCCCATCAATCGCAGCAAAATGCCCATTACTACGATGGACCGCGACCCAAAGCATATAGATCGATGCCCCCACTTCCGGCGCATAAGCCAAGTAGTCTGCGGCATCAAACCCAATACGCCCATTATTGGCAATAAAACAAGGATGCCCCTCGGTCATCGAGGACTCAATGGTCTGGAAGTCTGCCGCCGCTAATTGGTCGCTGCTCGGATTGCCTTTCTGTAACTTAAACTGACTGCTGCAGAGCGTGCTGGAGACCTCTTCTAGATAGGTGGCTAGCATCGACTCCGGTATAGCCAGTTGGTCGGCGAATTCGACAATAAAATTCAGCGCGTCCAGCGGTTTCTCTTGACCTTTGTGGGTCTTCCTTAGGGTCCGCCAATCGATAGAAAGGTGGTTTAGCACCCGCCACTTCCCTTCAAATTGATACACGTTCTCGCCCGAGCTATCGGTTAAACGCCATCCCCCTTCGGCGACCGCTTCGGGAACTAATAGCCGCTCATGGCTGAATTCAGTAATCGCTTTTTGGATCAATTGTCCATTTGCCTGCTGCCAGTGCTTGGCGTTAGGTTGGGCAGGAGGTAATACGGTCGCTGGCTTTAACATAAGGGCTTTCTCTCGATAAAAATCTGTGGCAGTACAAAACGCTAACCATGCGCGTTTGTGACCAAGGTCGATTTGTTGGTGGTAGCGGAAACCTGCTTGTTGATTAAGTCGATGGATTTTGTGGTTATTGACATCAGGCTCGACCACGACACGCGCCACTTCTGGGCGGCTAAACATATATTCCATTACGGTGGCGAAAATTTGCCGACTTAATCCTTTAATGGGCGTACTGACTGGTGCCACGAGCAGGTGCATACCATAATCGCCAGACTGCGCAGGGTAGTGTTCGGCCACCTCTTCCTGTAACGCCTGATAGCACTCGATTAAAAAATAAGGATGTCCGTCGAGACACCCGATCAGCACACTGTTGACGTCTTGGGCGACCAAGTTGATATAGAAGTTGTTGACCTGCTCAACGCTCTGATCCTGCATCCCCCAAAACTGCGCATGGGGCTGAATCACCCAATGATGGATCATCGTTTCATCCCCTACTTGCCAACGGCGCAAGGTGAAATGGCCCAAAGGTTGTTGCAGACTAAATATACGCTCACCCATCAACGGCCTCCTTTGGAACGCCAAAGGTTTGGAAAGCAATTTTTTTCTCGACCGGATACACCTCTCGACCCAGAATACTGCGTAGGATCACCGAGTTGCGATAACAGGCCATCCCTAAATCGGGTGAGACAAAACCATGGGTATGTAACTCGGCGTTTTGAACAAAGAGGCTATGGCGACGATCAATACTGTAGTCTCGCCCCACCGCATAACGCTGCTGGCGATCAAACTCGATTAAGGGCATGAGGGGCGTTAAGAAATCAGGCGGGCGATAGGTATAACCCGTCGACATAATCACGCCATCAGTCACGAGGTCAAACTCTTCCTGCAGGACTTGGTGAGACAGGGTGAGTGTCAATGCTTGGTTTTCATTTGCCTCCATGGCAACAAGGCCGGAGTCGGTACACAGGGTGACCGGCAGTGGCCCCTCCAGATCCTTACGATAAAGCAGTTCGTAAATATCGTTAATTAGGCTCTCGTTAATCCCCTTATAAAGGTTTTTCTGGCTCGCGTTAAGCCGATCACGTTGTGCCTCTGGTAATGCATGGAAATAATCAACCCACTCTGGCGAAGTCATCTCCAACGTCAGCCGAGTGTATTCCAGCGGGAAAAAGCGCGGGGCGCGAGTCACCCAATTTAATTGATAGCCATACTGATCAATATCTTGCAGCAAATCATAGAAAATCTCTGCCGCACTTTGACCACTTCCCACCACCGTAATCGTCGAACGCTGCTGAAGTGCCTCTTTCTTCGCCAGGTAGTGCCCAGAATGTACCACCTGTTCTAAAGATGAATCGATCCAGTCGGGCATCCAGGGCGTCGGTCCAGTCCCCAGCACCAGATGCCGAGCGAGCCATTGCTGGCGTTCACCACTGACGGTATTTACCGCGTCAACGCAATAGCAATCTCGTTGTTCATCCCGCACCACTCGCTCAACTCGAGTATTCCACTTTAACGACGGTAGCTGTTCACATGCCCACTGGCAGTATTGGTTATACTCCTTACGCAATAGGAAAAAGTCCTCACGAATATAGAATGAGTAAAGTTTTCCCTTTTGTTTCAGGTAGTTTAAAACACTAAAGCGACTGGTCGGGTCAGCCAAGGTCACCAGATCTGCCATAAAGGGCGTCTGTAAATGGGCAGATTCCAGCATCATGCCTGGATGCCAGTTAAAGGTCGGTTTTTGATCGAGATAAACCGCATCCATATCGCTTATCGCGTCAGTGAGACAAGCCAGACTGAGATTAAAAGGGCCAATGCCTACGCCCAATAGATCATAGATTTTCTCGGACATTAGTGCGCCCCCACAATTTGTTTACGCGGGGTACGCTGACCAGCCAATGCCTCGCCACGATAAATTAAGGCTTCGATCACTTGTTGGATCTCATCTATCGATGTCGCTGGATTCAGTAAGGTAAATTTCAAGTACTGCTTACCCTTCACCTTAGTGGCTGCAATCATCGCTTCACCGCTTTGATTAAGGCCTTTACGGATTTGTTGATTAATCTCGTCCACCTCATTAGCGCTTAATTCGGTGGTTGGGTGGAACCGGAAGACTTGGGTGGTTAACTCTGGCGCGTGTAAAACTTCTAACTGCGGATAGGCGATTAAGCGACGGTGAGTCTCTACCGTTAAGGCAATAATTTGATCGAACGCTTTACCTAATGATTCACGGCCGATAATGCGTAAACTTAACCACATTTTTAAAGCGTCAAAACGGCGGGTCGTTTGTAAACTTTTATCCACCAAATTCGGTGTACCTTCTTGTTTGGCACTGAGTGGATTGAGGTAATCGGCGTGAACCGTAACATGCCGTAAATGGCTCGCTTCACGAACAAAGAAGGCGCCGCAACTGACACTTTGGAAGAAAGATTTGTGATAATCAACCGTTACCGAATCCGCTAACTCTATTCCCGCCAAGCGGTCACGGAATTGGTTTGACGTTAACAGTCCACAGCCATAGGCCGCATCAACATGAAACCACGCTTGGTGCCGGTCGCACAATTCGGCAATTTCAGCTAAAGGATCTACACTGCCGAAATCGGTAGTCCCTGCTGTCGCTACCACCGCGATAGGGATTAAGCCCTCCGCGATCGCCTGTGCCATTGCCTGTGCTAATTTGGTACTGTCCATCTTGTAGTCGTCGTCATAATCGACGGCGATAACCGCCTCATAGCCTAGCCCTAGTAAGGCGCAGGACTTCTGAATACTAAAATGGCTTAACGCAGAGGTGAAAATACGCCAACGAGAGGCTTCAGCAGGTAAACCATGATGCTTAACCAGACGTTCGGGCGTATCTTTAGCAACCCGACTGTCTCGCGCTAATAACATCGCCATCAAATTTGACTGGGTGCCACCGCTGGTAAAAATTCCCTCACTCCCCTGGGGTAAGCCTATTTGCTGTAACGTCCAATCCACCACCTTCTGTTCGATCAAGGTGGCTCCAGCGCTCTGATCCCAAGTATCCACTGAGGTATTTACCGCACTTAACAGCTGCTCGGCCAATAACGTGGGTAACGTAATCGGACAGTTTAGATGGGCGATATAGCGGGGATGATGGAACCACACGGCATCACGTAACCAGAGTTGCGACAGTTCTTGCAGCGCAGCCTCTGTCGAGAAAAGCGGCTGAGTTAAATCCACCCTCGAAAACTCAGCCGCCAGTGCTTGAGGCGTAATGCCACTAAAGGGTCGAGAGACCCTAGCCATATGTTGACTGATCAGGTCAGCGACCAACTGCGTATTACGGTGATAATCACCGAGCGTTTTATCGTTAAACAACCACTCCGCAAAGGAGTTTTTTTCGCTATTATTTTTAGACACTTAGACCACCCTTTCCCTTTGAACCATTAGAAAAAAAACAATCACTCCAGTAGAAAAACTGATTATTATGGAGGGGTTATAAGATATGAGAATCTAAATGATAATGATTAGCATTAACAATAAGGAATAATCTCAAAGCTATTTAAGTCATTAAAAACAGGTCTTCTCCTTTTCGCCACCGCTAGCCGTCAAGATATTGAATGTGTATGATAATTATTATCATTATTTTATAGGCGAGTGGTCGGTATGGCATCAGGTTACAGAGTGGTCGATCTTCAATTAAAACGTCGGGAAAGGTTGAGCCCTTCGCTATTACGCTGCGTCTTTACCGGCCAAGATATCGATAAAATTAAACATGAGGCACCAGACCAGCGCATCAAAATTCTCTTGGCGGAACATCAATCCTGCCAAAAACTCCCCGTCACCGAAGATTGGTACGGAACCTTTCTGGCAATCCCTAAAGCAGAGCGCCCAACCATGCGAACCTATACTCTGCGCCACCTTGACCTATCTCAACAGGAGTTGTGGGTCGATTTTGTGCTACATGGCGATACTGGGCCAGCCTCGCGCTGGGCTCAGCGTGCGCAAGTCGATAGTCCACTACAGATAATCGTACCGAATGCCGCCGCAACAGGGTCCAGTGGCGGGTTTGAATGGTTTGAAAACCCGACGCTACAAGAGGTTTTAGTGGTTGCCGATGAGACCGCCCTGCCAGCCGCAATGGGGATTTTAGAAAATCTTGCACGCCGTCCGAACCCACCCCGCGTTCAAGCCTACCTGCATGTACCATTAGCCGCAGATATTCAACCGATTTACTATGACTTTGCTAAGATTCATTGGAGTAGCACTGAGCGTGATGGCGAGGCGCAGCAGGCTATTTTACAGGCGGTACAATCGCGATTAACGCTACCGGACTACGCCTGTAGCGCGGACCAATCGTTAGAAGAGAAAAGCCTTAGTGAGGATATTTTATGGGAACGGGCCGAGCCGTGCGAACGCTTTCGCGCTTGGGTGGCCGCCGAGTCGAGTGTGGTCAGAACCTTACGCCGTTATCTCATTCAAGAATGCATGCTGACCCGTGAAACGGCAACTTTTATGGCCTATTGGTCGCAGGGTAAAGTGACAGGTTAAGCGTTCTCTGACCGAAAAAAATTAGGATAATGACACTTAGAGCTTAATGTTTTTCTCGTCTACACTGAAATAAAGGAATGATAACAGGAGAGATCATGAGACTACTTATTGCACTACTTTTACCTTGGCTAACCTTCTTCACTATCGGTCGACCTATCGCCGGGATTATCTGCTTAATTTTGCAACTGACGCTGATCGGCTGGCTACCTGCCACCATCTGGGCGGTCTATGCCTTAAGCCAATACAACACCGATAAAAAAATTCAGCGCTCAATGCGTTAAGCGCTGTTGGGGGCAGGCTCTCAGCCTGCCTTTCATCATTTCACCCGTGTAAAACGCCCAATAACAATTGTTATCCCAATAATGGTTGCTACGGCCGCAATATGTAGGGTGAAATCCATCCGATCTTGTTGTACTGGGTGACACAGTGATAACAGGCTGACTGACCATGCCGCTACGCTAATTCCCGCCATTAATAGACTCTTCTGACTGTACAAGCCCCCGCTCTGTCGTAATGTCCACAACAAGGTGATCACCATCGGCGTACTGACGACCATTAAAAAAAGATAGCAAAAAGTACCGTGGTCATGGGTCGGTGCTGGGGGATGAGCCGGGATACTCATAATATTTAGTAGTAACCAAAGTCCGCCCGCTAAGACAAACCGCACAGTAGGGATGGTATGGCGTCCGGGGATTAATAAGGTCAGTGCGTTCCATACCGCCGCAATCCCTATCGTCACCGCAAGGACTAGTTGCGCTATGGCCAGCCCAGCACCGGGTTGGGTCCAATTAGTCAACCCGCGATGCACCACTACACTAGACACTATCGCTAAGGGAAGTGCTACCGCGATCCACCTTAGAATACGAGAACCCGTTGGAGCGAGGGGGTTAACTGGCTGCATCTCGTGAGAGAGTTGCTTAATTAATTGCTGATGATCACTCATTTTTGGCTCCGAACCGTCGTAAATTGACCAACGCTCGATGTAATAAAGACTTCACGGCCGAAAGGGATAATTGATGGTGCGAGGCAGCTTCCGCGAGACTCTTTTCATTAAGATGAACAAATTCCACCATTTCTCGTTGGCGTGCTGGTAACTGCTGCAAGTAATAGCCTAACTGATGTTCATCTGGCATCGGTTGACTCTCAACCGTAGTCGATGCTTCACAGTCATCGTCCATCACCTCATAGCGGCGATAGCCTTGGCGGCGCAGCGCATCAATACAACGCGCCCGAATGATCGCCTGTAACCAAGGCATAAAGGGGTAATGGCTGTCGTAAGTGTGACGAACACGGTGAAGTGTTAGCAGTACATCTTGGATGACATCTTCAACATTACCCTTATCATAAATTTGCTTACTGACTTGCGCTCGGATCACCGGTAGCAAAGCCCTCAACAATCGTTCGTACGACTGTTGAGAGCCATGCTGAGCCTGCACCATGAGTGTTGGCCACTGCTGCTTATCGTGATCGTTATGCACCATTAGCCGCTTTCTGTAAGGCTTGTGTCACAATCTGCGGAGTCAGCACCTGTGGCAGCACCACAGGCTTACCGCCGTCTGCCGGATAAACAAGATACATGGGTAACCCACCTTGCCCAAACTCAGCCAACGCATCCTCAACATCGGGATTAAACTTGGTCGAGTCGGCCACCATAAAGTGTGTTCCGGTCGCTGAGATAGCCTGTTTTACCGCTGCTGTCGACAAGGTTGTGCGCTGATTAACCTGACAAGTGATGCACCAAGAAGCCGTAAAGTCGACGAAGATAGGTTTTCCTTTCCCCCGTAACTGCGCCACGTTGTGCGGGGACCAGGTTTCTTCACTAACCGATGCGGTGGTAGAGACTTGGCTCTGCTTAGGTGTTATCCCAACCACTGGCGCTATTACCGCAATTAGCAGGAGAAAGGTAAATGCCGCTAAGCCGCGGTATGAACGTGACATCATGCGTCGACGCTGCACAATACCGTACAACCACGCGGTAAAGCCGAATAGCACCGAGACCGCCAACAGCATTCCTAAGGCTTGGCTATCCGTTTGTTGGGAAAATACCCAGACTAGCCAAGCGTAAGCTCCAAGCATCGGAAAGGCCAAGCCATGCTTTAATGTCTGCATCCACGCACCCGGTTTCGGTAACCAGCGCGACAGTGCGGGGAAGAAACAGATCAACGAAAAAGGTGCTGCAAAGCCGAGGGCTAAAAAGAAAAAGACCCACAGGGCAACAAAGGGTGGTTGTACCAACGCATAACCTATCGCACTGGCCATAAAGGGTGCGGCACAGGGAGTTGCCACAATAATGGCCAGGGCCCCAGTCAGAGCTGAGCGAGCAAAGATCCCACGTGACGTCTGAACGGCCCCAACATTTTGTACGGCAAGACCGACTTCAAACAGCCCAAGTAAATTGAGTGCCGCCGCCAGCATCACCAAAGCCAACAGGGCAATCACTAGCGGAGATTGAAGCTGAAACCCCCAGCCTACCGCCGCGCCACCGGCACGCGCCGCCAGCAGTATCCCGGCCAGCAACAACATAGTGACCACCACACCGACCAAGAAGCCCATTCCTTCTCGCTTAGCGTGTTCAGAACTGGATTGATGGTTGATCAGACCTAGCGCTTTCAGAGAGATAACTGGGAAAACGCAAGGCATTAGATTAAGGATAATGCCGCCCACAAAGGCGGCGAATAGCGCGGTTAGCATTTTATCACCACTTAATGTGCTGCACGGTACTGTTGCACAGCATCCAGCGCTTTCTGAATGTGCTGATCAGGATTTCTGTCCGTGTAACTCATTAAAATTTTACCTTCAGGAGAGATGACATAGGAGGTCCGCTCTGACATCGCCTTACCTTTTACTTCTACCGCGGTTTGATACTGCGCCGCGACTTTCGCACCCGGATCAGCCGCCACCGCAAATTTATCGCGGCACTCCAGCTTGGAGAACTGACTAATTTGGTCGGTATTCCCTGCCGTCACACCAATGACCGTCGCGCCCAGTTGGGTAAACTTATCGGTGGCTTCGGCGAACTCATGAGCCTCTAAGGTACAGCCAGCAGTAAACGCCGCAGGAAAGAAATAGAGCACAACCGGGCCTTTCTTAAGGGCTTGCTGCAACGAGAAGTCGAGGGGTTTACCGCCCAGCGCCGCATGTAATTGGAATTGCGGAGCCGCTGCGCCGACAGGTAGTGCAGCCTGCGCCGTAAAACTTGAGGCCGCGAAAGCCATGCCCATCCCGGCAACCAACTGGGTAATACGACGTTTCAACATAGTCATCTCCATACTCCTGTAGAATTAAAGTAATAAGTTTAGTTAACCTTACTAAGTAATTCGCTCACCCGAGTAAAAAGTTGCGCGAGGAGATAAAAAAATTTCGCTTATTTTCCCCACAGCCGCATGGCCCGCAGAGTATTATCTTTTTTCACCACATGATGATAAAGCGCCGCCAATGTGTGTGCCGCGATAAGCCAATAACCGAGCTGGGCGAGGTCTACATGCCATGACATCAGGGTTTTTGCTAAGGCTGGATTCGGCGTATCGGTAATCGGCATCGTAAACCCTAACCATGACCACTCCCGCCCCCTAAAGTAACGCGCGGTAAGACTCAGTAACGGCAAGGTGACAAACAAGAGGTATAAGATCCCATGTCCCCACTGTGCTAACCGAGCTTGTTGACGAGACGGAGCCCCTTGAAGGGCGCGTTTAGCCCGTAAGAAAAGGCGCGTGACCATCATGATAAGCACACTCATCCCCGCATACACATGGGTAAACGCGACCATTTTTCGCTGCTCAGGGGTTAAATCAATCCATGAACGCGACTCGATACTGCCGTAAGCGGCCAGTAAGGCGAGCAACGTTAACCAATGAAGCAGACGGATAGCAAAAGAGTAATGGAGGATCATCTTTGTCGACCTAGCCTAAATATTTTTGCTTAACATCGCTTACCCTTAGGCTCAGGTCAAGTTATCCCTACTCAATCTTAAGGCCTGGATTAGGTATGAGAACAAGTGGTAGTCGACGTCAGTTGCGCCAGCGCTTCCTGTAAAAATGGCCAAGCGACTAACTGCTGCTGATACCGCCCCGCTGAGCCCTGTAACCTGACACCGTAATGGTGTAGACGGAAGGCCAACACGGCATAGAAAGCATCAACAGCCGTCGGTTTCTCGCCCTGATAAAAAGGACCTTCGGCATCCGCAAACAATGCGGTGACTCGCGTGATGTCGGCGGTTTGCGCGGGAGAAAAGGCGGTTAATGGACTCACATCCGCTAAGGTGAAGGGCATTGTTTGTCGTAGCGCACTGAAACCCGCGTGCATTTCGGCACAAAGGCTTCGCGAGAGCGCACGTTTACCCTGATCAGTAGGGTAAAGTTTCCCGTCACTCAATTCATTAAGGTACTCAAGAATCGCTAAGGAGTCGTGGAGGCGCAATGAGCCGTCTTCTAGAAAGGGCACCAACCCTGTCGGACTGAGCGCGCGCAGTACACTTTTACAACTCGCGCACTGTAACGAAAACACATTAAGGTCTACAGGTAGTTCGGCAATTTTTACGCCGATCATCGCCCTTAAAGACCATGTTGAATCTGTACCCACCGATAACTGCATTACAACGCTCCTAAGCTGATCATGTTTCAGCCACTTTACACGTAATGTTGTTCAGAGACATCTATGCAGAAACTATTTGGCCTTGCGTGCCTCAGCGATACATTGATGGGGATCGATAAAAGGAATACGTGGATGGTCGGCATCGAGGTCACGCAGTGGCTCGACTTCGCGCAGCGTTTGCTGAGAACGGGTGACCAGTTGATGATACTGCGCGGTACCGGCCCGTTTCCATGCCAACTCCTGACTCGATAGTGTTCGCACCACTTTGGCGGGAGAGCCTAGGATTAATTGATTGGCGGCATAACTTGCCCCCGCTTTCACGAAGGAGGCTGCCCCGACAATACAGTTCTCACCAATCTCTGCAGCATCCATAATCACCGCATTCATTCCCACCATCGCATTGCGGCGGATGACGCATCCATGTAACACGGCACAGTGACCAATATGGCCGTCTTCCTCAACCACAGTATCCTGCTCAGGAAAGCCATGCATCACACAGTTATCTTGGATATTAGCGCCACGTTTAACAACAATACGCCCAAAATCACCTCTCAAACTGGCATTAGGGCCGATATAAACGCCCGCCTCGATGATCACATCGCCAATCAGTACGGCGGTAGGATGAACATAACTCTCGAGAGACACTACAGGGGTTACGCCGTCTATTTGATAAATGGGCATCTGGGCACTCCTAGTCGGCAAGTAGCCCGCCGAATCGTTGATAGTAACTGCTTGCTGGAAGAGGTAAGTCCCCAACAGAGTTTTCACCCTTTTCGCTGAGGAACTGCAGCGCGCCGAGTGACGTTCGCTGATAAATATTAATAAAGAGTTGGCGGGCCGTTTGGCCAGACCAATGGCTCGGTAACAATTCTTGCGGCAACATCGGGTCACGTAACGTGATACGACGGTAGCAATCCACCACCAATAATTGCAGGTGGAAACAGCGTTCTGGAGTCAGCTCATCGTCCTTAGCGTCTTTAAGTAAGCGCTGCAGTGGCCGGAAAGTTTCAATAAAACTTTCCAACCGCTCATTTTTCTCGGTCAGCTGCCAGCACTCTTCGACCCGCGACCGTAAAGCGGCCCGTGACAAGGCCAATGGAGAGGTCGCTTCAAAGCAGATGACGTTTTCGGCAACACCCGCTTCAAATAATAGGGCTTGCACTTCAGCAAGATTTTGAGACGGCGACGCCATTAAGCTCGGCGCTAATACACCGAACCCCTGCCAAATAAGCTGTTTTTTGACATCGAGTAAGGTCTTACGCTCTAAGCCCTCAGAGAGTAATAATAGCCACTTCCCATCCCACGCCGGTTGTTCAGTACAGTAAATTTTATGCTCTGCTCGGCGGGTAATTCGTGCCCCTTTATCACTGAGGCGATAAAAACTGCGTCGCCCCAAACGAGTCACCTCTAACCACTCCTCTTTATGAAGGCGAAAGAGTGACGTTCGAATAAATCGCTCACCAAATCCCAGCCCTTCAAAAAGAGCCGTCAGACTAGCAATACTGATTTCACTCCCACGATGAGCCAGGGCATCGCCGTAAAATGATGAAATCAGTGAGGTACCGCTCACCGGTAGCGCGGTAACGGCCTGTTGGATAAAGCTATCAATCTTATTCATAACGTCCGATTCGTTGAGCAACTTGCCATCTGGCCATCATAGCATAAGCGCTGATCAGCCTTAGCCATTCGCCACTAATTTTCGTAAATCAAACACTCGGCAGGCTTTTCCTTCTGATCGAGGAAGGCTACCGCAGTTGACGATAACGACCTCAGTGGTAATGCCAATCATCGCCTTGATCTGATGGCAGAGTAATTGTCCGACTTGCAATCGCTGCTCTGGGGTCAGGTGTAAAAATTGCTGTTTGATTTCGACACGAATCGCTAGCGCGTCCAGATGTCCGCGACGATTAATTTCAAGTTGGTAGTGCGGCGATAGCGCCTCTAATTTCAAAATCTCCTCTTCAATTTGAGAAGGGAAAACGTTCACTCCACGGATAATTAACATGTCGTCACTGCGCCCAGTAATCCGGTCCATACGGCGCATGGTTCGAGCAGTACCGGGGAGTAAGCGGGTCAGGTCCCGGGTACGGTAACGAATAATGGGTAAGGCTTCTTTGGTTAAACTGGTGAACAATAGCTCACCCAATTCGCCATCGTCCAGCGAGCCACCATCGAGCGGATTAACGATTTCAGGAAAAAAATGGTCTTCCCAAATAGTCGGACCATCGCGCGTTTCCAGACACTCCATGGCTACTCCCGGCCCCATGACTTCAGATAATCCATAAATGTCTAAAGCCGTGATGCCAAGCCGCTGTTCAATCTCCTGGCGCATCGCCAAGGTCCAGGGTTCTGCGCCGAACACCCCCACACGCAGTGAACACTGCCGAGCATCGCCGCCATACTGCTTCTCTAACTCTTCAATCAGGTTTAAGCAGTAAGAGGGGGTCACCATAATAATATCGGGTTGAAAATCACGAATTAGCTGCGCCTGCTTCTCAGTTTGCCCCCCCGACATCGGGATAACCGTTGCACCTAAGCGCTCAGCACCATAATGCGCACCAAGTCCGCCAGTAAATAATCCATAACCATAGGCGACATGAATTTTGTCTTTTGCCGTTCCCCCTGCTGCACGTAAGGAACGGGCGACAATATCGGCCCAAGTATTGATATCACGCTGGGTATAGCCGACAACGGTTGGTTTACCCGTCGTCCCAGAAGAAGCATGAATTCTAACGACCTGCTCCATAGGTACCGCAAAGGTATCAAAGGGGTAGTTGTCCCGAAGGTCCTGTTTGGTGGTGCAGGGGAATTTTTTAATATCCTCAAGCTGGGTAAAATCATCCGGATGCACCCCAGCTGCATCAAATTTCCGACGATACATCGGGACGTTTTGATAAGCATGGTGCAATGTCCATTTCAGTCTTTCGGTTTGTAATGCCCGTAATTCATCGATGGACGCCGTTTCGATCGCTTCTAGTTGTTTTGTTGTTGTCATAATCATTGCTCGCAGGTTGATACGTTTACACACGCTCAAGAATCAGGGCGATACCCTGACCCACGCCGACACACATGGTACATAAAGCAAAACGCCCGCCACGGCGCTGTAATTCGTACGCAGCCGCTAAAGCAATGCGGGCACCACTCATTCCTAGAGGATGGCCCAAGGCGATAGCACCGCCATTAGGATTGACATGAGCCGCGTCATCGGCGATTCCCCATTGACGGAGCACGCCCAATGCTTGTGCGGCGAAGGCCTCGTTAAGTTCGATAACATCCATATCGTTAAGGGTTAAGCCCGCGGTATGCAGGACTTTCCGCGTCGCCGAGACCGGCCCTAGCCCCATTAATCGAGGTTCTACCCCAGCGGTTGCCATGGCAACAACGCGTGCTAACGGCTGAAGATGCGACGCTACCGCTGCACGTTCACTGGCAATAATCAGGGCTGCTGCACCATCGTTGATCCCCGACGCATTCCCGGCGGTTACACTCCCCCCTTGACGGAAGGGCGCTTTCAATCCGGCGAGCTGTTCAGCAGTGGTATTACCACGGGGATGCTCATCGACGGCAAACAGATGGGTCGCCCCTTTTTTATCGGTAATATTGACGCCAATAATTTCTTGTGCGAGGTAACCCGCTTGCTGTGCAATGGCGGTACGCTGCTGACTACGCAAAGCGAAAGCATCTTGATCCTCCCGCGTAATAGACAGCAATTCAGCCACGTTCTCTGCCGTTTCCGGCATACTCTCGCATCCATATTGCTTCTCAAGCAGCGGGTTGATAAAACGCCAGCCCATAGTGGTATCAAAAAGCGCTTGTTGTCGCTGAAAAGGTGTACTTGCTTTACCCATCACGAAGGGGGCCCGCGACATCGACTCGACGCCTCCGGCGATCATCATGTCGCTATCCCCAGCACGGATTGCTCGGGCAGCAAAACCGATAGCATCCAGACCTGAGCCACAGAGACGGTTCAGTGTTGTGCCAGAAATCTGTTGCGGAAGATTGGCCAATAACACAGCCATACGGGCAACGTTGCGGTTATCTTCCCCTGCCTGATTGGCACAGCCGAGAATGACATCATCAATACGGTCAAGATCGAGTTGCGGGGCGCGTTGCAGTAACGCACGTAACGGGATGGCTGCCAAATCATCAGCTCGTACGGAAGAGAGCGAACCGGCATAACGGCCGATTGGCGTACGGACCCCGTCACAAATATAGGCTTCAGACATGGCTCACCTCCACAGACTCGACCAAACGAGGGGTAGCATAGTGGGCCAGCAATGCTTTTTGCCGTAGCAGAGGACAAGGACGATACCGCTCCTCGCCGTAGTAATGTTGTAAGTTTTCGAGTAACGTTAGCACTTGCCCCCACCCCCATTCGGCACCCCATGCCAGAGGGCCTTTCGGGTAGTTCACGCCAGTTTGCATCGCGATATCGATATCCTCTGCGCTAGCAATACCTTTTTGCAGAGCATCTAAGGCTTCATTGATAATCATCGCGACAGTACGGCTGACTAACAGTCCAGGGTAGTCGGCAATGATCAACACCGTTTTACCCTGCTGCTGAAAATAGTGCACAACGCTTTCGGTTTGCTGGCGAGTGTTAATACTAGCAGCCGCTAACACGATAGTACTCCCTAAGCTGAGGTCATAGACCACCGTAGGTTGCTGATGACGAACCGCCAGACATGTTGCTGTTTCGCCCTGGGTCGGCACCACGCTCACCCCATCGACCTCTAGCTTGCCTGCCGAATAGACATGCACTTTTTGAATGCGCGGCCCAAGGATTTCCTCGGCAACCACTTGCGGATGAGGTTTTGACCAATCATAGACACCTCGACCGGATTTTTTACCCAATCGACCAGCACTCACTAATGATTGCTGAGTCAGCGAAGGCAGAAAGCGCCGATCTTGCCAAAAACCCTGATAGACCGAGCACGTCACGGCGAAATTCACATCTTGACCAATCAGGTCGGTCAAGGCGAGCGGACCCATCGCGAATCCTCCGGCATCACGCAGAGCGCTATCAATCACCTCGGGCGCCGCGACGCGGTCTTCTAACGCGCGCCACGCTTCGGCGTAAAAGGGCCGAGCCACACGATTAACAATAAATCCGGGGGTCGAGTAGCAGGTTACGGGCTGTTTTCCCCAACCGCGTACTTCATCAACTAATTGTTGGATGACCGACTCCGTGGTCTCTATTCCACGCACCACTTCAACCAATTTCATTACCGGCGCCGGATTAAAAAAATGTAGCCCGGCAACACGCTGAGGAAAGGTGAGATGACGCGCAATATCAGTAATAGAAATCGATGAGGTATTGGAGGTAAAAATCGTACTTTCGCTACAAATCGCTTCTAGTTTTGCGAAAAGTTGCTGTTTTATTTCGTAATTCTCCGCCGCAGCCTCGATGACTAAGTCGGCATCCGCCAACGCTTCAAGCTGATAAACGGGGATCAGGCTGGCTAAAATTGCTTCACGTTGAGCAGCCGAGATCTTAGCGCGTTGTACGCGTGAGTCGAGACGTTGAGTGATCCCTTCTATCGCCCCCGTCACTGCGGTAGGATTAATATCGTAGAGTTTAACCCGCTTCCCCTGTTGAGCCGCCACTTCAGCGATACCCGCACCCATGGTACCGCCACCTATCACTGCCACGTTATGAAGTGTTGTCGTCATCCTATTTCCCCGTAAACTGTGGTGGACGTTTAGTCAGAAAAGCACTGACCCCTTCTCGATAGTCGGCACTTCGCCCAGCAAGTCGCTGAAAGTCACGCTCAACCTCGAGCTGCTGCGCGAGGGTATTTGTTTCTGCTTCGCGAAGGGCTTGCTTAATCAGTCCTAACCCGTAAGTTGGCTGTGTCGCCAAATGCTGAGCCAGCTGCGCGACCGTCGCTGAAAAGTCTGCGTCATCAACCACCTGCCAAATCATTCCCCAGGCTTCAGCTTGTTCCGCACTGAGCTTGCCACCTAATAAGGCCAAACCCGCCGCACGCGCACGCCCTGCGAGTCGCGGCAATAACCAGGTTCCACCGCTATCCGGAACCAATCCTAGGCGACTAAATGCCATGACAAAGCTGGCTTGACGGCTAGCAATCACAATGTCACAGCCTAACGCCAGCGTGGCACCTGCTCCGGCGGCCACACCATTCACTGCGGCTATCACGGGTTTACGCAGTGCAGCCAAACGGTTCACTAGTGGGTTGTAGAGTTTCTCAACCGACTCGCCCAAATCCGGCGCAGGGCCATTGGGGTCGACATTACGGTCATTCAAATCTTGTCCGGCACAAAAGCCACGCCCGGCGCCGGTAATTACGACACAACGAATGCTGTCATCTTGCTCAGCTTGGGTCAGACACTTCGCTAAGGCTTGATGCATCGCAACATTAAAACTATTGAGTCGATCTGGACGATTCAGTGTTAGGGTCATTACGCCCTGTGTCACTTCACAGAGTAGCGTCTCCATACTTAGCACCCCCGATAATGAGCGGGACGCTTCTCGAGAAAGGCAGCAATACCCTCTTCTCGGTCAGCCGTGGCCGCTAATAAAGTGAATAACTGGCGTTCTTGAATCAACCCCGCCTGCAGCGGCACCTCATGCGCCTGCCTTAATGATTGCTTCGCCGCCTGTAAGGCTAAGGGGGCATGGCAAGAAAGGGTTTTGGCGAGTGCTAGGGCATAATCGACACAAAGCTCAACTGGATAAATATTACTAATCAAGCCCGCCTGTAATGCCGACTGTGCCGTAATACTTTCACCCGATAAGATCATGCGACTTGCTAGGGCTTTCCCTACACTGCGGATCAGACGTTGCGTTCCCCCTGCACCAGGAATAATGCCAAGTTTGATTTCAGGTAAACCAAACTGCGCATTCTCTCCTGCAACGGCCAGGTCGCAGAGCAATACTAACTCGCAGCCCGCCCCCAATGCGTAGCCATTGACGGCAGCAACGAGTGGCTTTGGAAAAGCGTTGAGACGTGCCCATAATTGCGGGCGTAAATCGTTGAAGGTTGCAGGTAAATCTTTCTCTGCCATCTCCCGCAGATCAGCCCCTGCAGCAAAAAAGCGCGCATTGCCAGTGATCACACACGCCGCAATCGAGGTATCGTTTGCTGTCGCCTCTAGTACCTCAGCAAGGTGTTGTAAGGTAGCGTTGTCTAAGGCGTTACGCGCCTCAGGACGGTTGAGGGTAATGAGCAATACCTTATCGTGTTGAGTAAGAATAAGTTGGCTCATACCATCCCCTTCGCATCAAAATCGATCACCACATCTGGCGTGGTAGGAAGCGCTTGGCAACTGAGCACATAGCCTGCCGCTAGCTCATCCGGCTCCAAGCTATAGTTCACCGCCATCTCCACTTCACCTCGTATCACTTTACATTTACAGGTGGCACATACCCCGCCTTTACAGGCGTAAGGTAAGTCGGCGCCTTGACGCAATGCAGCATCCAGTAGGCTCTCATCTTCTGCCGTAAGCGTCAGAGTGCGATCGCGACCATCTTGACGCAGAGTAAACTGTTGGTCTGTACTTTCGCTTCGAACTGTACGAGGTGTCATTGGACCAGAGTTGAAACGTTCAACATGAATGGTCTCTTTTGCCATTCCCAAGGTTTGTAGGACTGCTTCGGCGTCGTCCATCATGCTATTAGGGCCACAGATAAAGGCTTCATCAAATTGATGAAAATCCAGTAACCAGCGGCCAAGCGCCTGAAGTTTTTCCCCGTCGATATGCCCTTGTAATAAGTCGCTGTCGACACTTTCTTGACTAAACACGGATATCCACTGAAACCGCTCAGGATAAGTATCTTTAATATCCGCTAAGGCTTGGCGGAACATCATGGTTTGGCTGCTACGGTTACCGTAGAGTAGTGTGAATTGGCTACTTGGTTCCTGTAATAAGGTGGCTGAAATAATGGCTAACATCGGCGTGATCCCAGAACCGGCGGCGATAGCCAGATAGTGTCCTTGCCTGTCGGCTTGCGGTTGGTAACCGAAGTTACCTTGCGGCACCATCACTTCTATCTCTGAGCCGACCTGAATGCCTTCGCGGGCGAAGTTAGAAAAGCGCCCGCCCTCTATCGCCTTTACCGCCACGCTGACTTGGGTTGGCGAGACGCCCCGACAGATAGAGTAGCAGCGACGTAGCTCTTCACCGGCGACGCGGGCTTTCAGGGTTAGATGCTGCCCAGGGCGAAAACGATAAGCCGCTTGCAGTAACTCAGGAATGGCAAAAGTAATGGTAACGGCCTCCCGCGTTTCAGGTTCGACGCTGGCGACCTTTAAAGAGTGAAATGTCGTCATAGCAGCCTCAGATACATTTAAAATAGTCAAAGGGTTCGCGGCAGTCGTCGCAGCGGTAAAGCGATTTACAGGCGGTGGACCCAAATTCGCTGATCAGCGAGGTCTGGTGGCTGCCACAGCGAGGACAACTCACCTCGACCGGCTCGGCAGCATGGCAACTATGCCCCACCGGCGGGCTAATCCCGTAATGACGTAAGCGTTGACGGGCCTCGTCGCTCATCCAATCGGTGGTCCAAGCCGGATCAAGCTGCAACACGATATGAATCGGGGTAAAACCCTGGTCAGATAAGGTGCTCTGCATCGCCGAAATCAGATGTTCAGTCGCGGGGCAACCAGAATAAGTGGGTGAGAAGCCGATAACCCAACCCTCTCCTTGCTGATGAACACTCCTTACCATCCCCAAATCAGTAATGCTTAATACCGGTATTTCAGGATCGGGAATCTGGCTGAGTAAGTGCCAAATTTCTGGGATTTCTGCGGGAAGAATCTGCTGTAAACGTTGCATCGTCAGCTCCTTTACCATTGCTGCCCCGGATAAGATCGCGGCAAAATTTGCATTTCTGCCAGCATGGGTCCGAGATGTTCAGTGTGCAGCCCCTGTTTACCGCCTCGGCGATAAGCCGCCTCCTGTGGTAACGCTAAACCTGCTTGACGAACACCGGCAGTGACTTCTTCCAACCACGGCGCTTCAAGCTGCCGAGGATCAATGCCAATACCCGCCGCCGCCATGGCGTCATCGTGCTCATCCGCCTCAAACAACTCAGCGGTAAAACGCCATAATTCATCAATCGACCCTTGCACTTTCTGTGCAGATAACGCCGTCCCTTGCCCTAATCGCTCAAGCCAGCCGCGGCTAAATCGTAAATGGTATTTCACCTCTTTTAAGGCTTTCGCCGCGATTGCCGCAATCTGCGGATCCTGACTCGTGATCAAACGACTGTAGAGCGCGACATGCCAAGCATCGATGAAATATTGCCGAACCAAGGTATCGCCGAAATGACCATTAGGTTGCTCGACCAGCAGCAGATTACAGAACTGACGCTCATCACGCTGAAACGCTAAGCTGTCTTCATCTTGGTCGCCAAGACGCTGCGCCGCATACGTCAGGAAATTTCTGGCTTGGCCTAAAATATCAAGACCGATGTTGGCGAGTGCGAGGTCAATCTCCAGTTCCGGTGCATGACCACACCATGCCCCCAGCCGTTGAGAAAGCACCAAGCCGTTATCGCCAAGTCGTAACACGTAAGTTGTTAAACTATCCATCAGGACCTCACATATGCTCGATGCCATCAGGCAGTTGGTAGAAGGTGGGATGGCGGTAAATTTTGCTTTCTGCTGGCTCGAAAAACTCACCACGGTCTTCTGGCTGCGAGGCGATAATTTCAGCCGCTTTGACGACCCAAATTGAACACCCCTCACTACGACGTGTGTAGGCATCGCGAGCATTTTCTAACGCCATCTGATCATCTGCGGCGTGTAAACTGCCAACATGGCGGTGGGAAAGCCCTTGATGGCTGCGAACAAACACCTCGTATAACGGCCAATAATGTTGATTCATAACCGGCTCCTTAAGCGACATCGCGCTGCGCGCGTTTCTCAGCGTGAGCTAAGGCGGCTGCTCTAACCCAAGCTCCCTCTTCCCAAGCTTTACGCTTAGCGGCTAAACGTTCGTGATTACAAAGCCCGCGGCCGTTAATCACCTCATTGAATTCTTGCCAATCGATCTCACCAAACTGGTAGTGACCTGTGTTGGTATCGAGTTTTAAATCCTTATCTGGCACTTGCATGCCCAGTAACTCGACTTGCGGTACGGTGTTATCGACAAACCGCTGACGTAATTCGTCATTACCGAAACGCTTAATTTTCCAAGCTAAGCTTTGTGCACTATTCGGTGACTCATCATCGTTTGGTCCGAACATCATCAATGCCGGCCACCAGAAGCGATTGATCGCGTCCTGTAACATAGCTCGCTGTTGTTCGCTGCCTTGTGAAAGGACCATACAGGCTTCAAAACCTTGACGCTGATGGAAACTTTCCTCTTTACAGATTTTCACCATCGCACGGGCATAAGGTCCATATGAGGTACGACATAGTGCCACTTGGTTCACGATGGCTGCGCCATCCACTAACCAACCAATGACTCCGATATCTGCCCAGTTAAGAGTGGGGTAATTAAAGATGGAGGAGTATTTCATCTTACCCTCTAGCATCTTCTGGTAGAGGTCTTCACGCGCACAGCCTAAGGTTTCTGCTGCACTATAAAGATATAGCCCGTGACCTGCCTCGTCCTGAACCTTGGCCAGTAAAATAGCTTTGCGTCGTAACGAAGGAGCACGAGTGATCCAATTCCCTTCAGGCAACATCCCGACAATTTCCGAATGAGCATGTTGGCCAATTTGGCGGATCAGGGTCTTACGATAAGCCTCCGGCATCCAGTCTTGAG
Organism: Tatumella ptyseos; assembly: GCF_030552895.1. NCBI lineage: Bacteria > Pseudomonadati > Pseudomonadota > Gammaproteobacteria > Enterobacterales > Erwiniaceae > Tatumella > Tatumella ptyseos. The sequence continues at coordinate 3,059,233 of NZ_CP130649.1, forward strand.
GCTCTATCGCCGTTTCCTGTGCGATAGCGTTTAGAAAGCGTTGTTCATGACTCATATCAGCACCAGTCGATTCGTTAAAAATAATTAAATTTAAATAAGTGAATCATTAAATCAATACTAATACGTTACACCTATGTTAATAAAGACCCCAATCTTTGTTTAGTTATTCTGTGATCAATCTCTCATCAATTATCAATATATAGTTGATTTAAAAGAAAATAATAACCACACCAATTTGAGATGTTAATCACAAGTTAATCAATAATTAATAAAGGCACTTTAAAATGATTCACAAAAAAACTAGATTACTTATATTGGTGAAACATTTTGGGGTGTGAGATGCAAAAACTATCTAGCTTTGTCTGTAATCAATGGCAAACCGGTCAAGGAGAAGGTCGCGTTATCCGTCACGCTATCACTGACGAAGCGCTTTGGGAGGTGAGCAGTGAGGGGATCGATTTTGCTGCAGCCTGTCACTATGCCAAAACCGTCGGTGCTCCAGCCCTGCAAGCAATGACGTTTATAGAACGGGCAGCCTTACTGAAAGCCGTGGCGAAACATCTTTTGGCAGAGAAAGCCGCGTTTTATGAGATTTCGAATCAAACCGGCGCGACGCGTGCCGATAGCTGGGTCGATATTGAAGGCGGGATTGGGACACTTTTTACTTACGCCAGCCTTGCCAACCGTGAATTACCCGATGATACCCTCTGGCCTGAGGACCCACTTATCCCACTGTCGAAAGAAGGTGGATTTGCCGCCCGCCATGTCTTGACGTCAAAACAAGGGGTCGCCGTCCATATAAACGCCTTCAATTTTCCTTGCTGGGGAATGTTGGAAAAATTGGCCCCCACTTGGCTGGCCGGTATGCCTGCCATCATTAAGCCAGGCACGGCAACTGCTCAGGTCACACAGGTTATGGTTAAATCGATGGTTGAGAGCGGGCTAGTTCCTGATGGGGCGATCAGCCTGATCTGTGGATCCGCCGGTGATCTCCTTGATCAACTCGATAGTCAGGACGTCGTGACCTTTACCGGATCGGCAACGACGGGCCAACAGCTCCGTGTGCACCCTAATCTCGTCAAACAGTCGATTCCTTTTACTATGGAAGCAGACTCGCTAAATTGCTGTGTGCTGGGAGAGTCCGTAACGCCAGAAGATCCAGAGTTTGGTTTATTTATTCGCGAGATTGTTCGAGAAATGAGTGCCAAGGCGGGACAAAAGTGTACCGCCATTCGTCGAATTATGGTGCCAGAAGCACAACTGGATAACGTACGAACAGCGTTACTTGAAAAATTGACCGCAATCCCAGTAGGAGACCCAAGTCAAGCTGGAATCAAAATGGGCTCCTTAGTGAATCGCGCACAACAGCAGGATGTCCAACATCAAGTCGATACCCTATGCCAAGCAGGATGCGAGTGCTTACTCGGCGGTCACATCGACCCACAGCTTCCTGGCGCCGCTTACCCGTTAACCTTACTTTATTGTTCGCAACCTGACACCACATCTGCCGTCCATGCAATTGAAGCCTTTGGACCCGTCGCAACACTTATGACTTATCGTGATAACGACCATGCTATGACACTAGCTCGCGCTGGTGGAGGGAGCCTCGCGGCAACCTTTGTCACCCATGATGATAAGGCTGCGCGTAACTTTATCGCCGGAGCCGCCCGTGCTCATGGACGAATACAAATTTTAAATCGCGAATCCGCTACTGAATCGACGGGTCATGGTTCCCCCCTCCCACAATTGGTACATGGCGGCCCAGGTCGGGCGGGTGGGGGTGAAGAGTTAGGCGGGTTACGCGCGGTGAAACACTACCTTCAACGCACCGCGATTCAAGGAAGCCCTTCTATGCTTGCTACCATCGGCCAGCAATGGGTTCGGGGTGCAAAAGTCCAAGAAGATGTCGTGCACCCTTTCCGTAAATACTTTGAAGAACTTCAACCAGGGGATAGTTTACTGACTCACCGTCGAACTCTCACCGAAGCCGATATTGTCAATTTCGCCTGTTTAAGTGGCGATCACTTTTATGCCCATATGGATAAAATTGGCGCCGAGGCCTCTTTCTTTGGCGAGCGAGTCGTCCATGGTTATTTTATCGTTGCCGCCGCGGCGGGCCTTTTTGTGGACGCGGGGGTCGGACCAGTCATTGCCAATTATGGCTTGGAAGGCCTGCGTTTCCTACAACCGGTGAAACCTGGCGATACCATTCAAGCGCGATTAACCTGCCAACAAAAAACCATCAAACGCCAGCGTAGCGCGGAAGAACGTGCCACAGGGGTTGTACAGTGGGCGGTTGATATTATGAATCAGCATCAGGAGGTGGTCGCGGTCTATTCTATTTTGACCCTGGTCGCACGTCGGGAAAGTGATTTTCCGACTGAATTAAAATGAGAGTGGGAACATTAACGATTCAGATACATCATTATTGAATGTGTCTTAAATTGAGACACGTCAATCTTGTTTCCTTCCCCCCACAACTGTGGGGGGATACCGTCATCTCTATTCAACAATTCGAATAGATTTACGGTGAGTAAAAGCTTGGAAACTAAAGAACCCGTGATATTCACCCATACCAGATCCCCCCACCCCACCGAACGGTAGATAAGGGGAGAAAAAGTGGGTTAATGTGCCGTTAACTTGAGCATCCCCACTCGGTACCGCGCTAATCACTTTTTTACCTGTCGCCGTATCCTTGGTAAAGACATAAAATGCGAGAGGATTCGGGTGACGACGGTTAATCTCCTGTACCACTTGATCAACCTCTTCATAGTTTACGATAGGTAATACTGGCCCAAAGAGTTCTTCCTGCATCAACGCATCATCCCACTGTACATCCGAGACAACGGTCGCCTGTAAATAGCGATTAGCGGGATCGGCTTGGCCACCCATTTCAACATGACCATGAGTCTGCTTAAGCAGTTCGAGTAGATGCTCCACCTGCCGCTGGCTGACGACTTTACCGGTGGAGTGAACATCAGGAAGCTGTTCGCGAATAGCTTGAGTTAACCTATCCACTAAAGCGGCTTTGAGGCTAGAGGGGACTAACACATAGTCTGGTGCGACACAGGTCTGGCCGCTATTAGTATATTTACCAAACATCAGCTGTTGGGTGACTTGATCGAGGTCGGCATCGGGCAAGATTAAGAAAGGCGTTTTTCCGCCGAGTTCTAATACTACAGGCGTTAGATGCTTGGCGGCAGCTTCCATCACCACGCGGCCGACGTTAGGGCTTCCGGTAAAGAAAATAAAATCAAAAGGTAAGCTGAGCAGTAGCGTGTTTTCCTCTCTGGCCCCTTGTACCACCGCCAGATAATGACTATCAAACGCAGTATTAACGATATCCTCAATAACCTTTGCCGTTAACGGAACTTGCTCTGAAGGCTTGATAATGGCGGTATTACCGCCAGCTATAGCCCCGACGACGGGTCCCAGTGCTAATGCGACAGGATAGTTAAAAGGTCCAATAATATAATTCACGCCGTAAGGCTCATGCTGATAGGAACATGAAGAAGGGGCAAGAATAGTAGGGGTTTCTACCTGCTTTTCAGCACACCAGTCGTCGAGATGGGCGAGCGCAAAATCAATTTCAGAAACAACCTCACCGATTTCCCCCATATCAACCAATGCCTTATCACGGCCAAGATCCTCTGCCATGGCGGCGTACAACGGTTCTTTATGAGCCAGTAAACTCTCTTTTAACTTTATTAACGCCTGTTTACGGAAGGCGACATCACGCGTTTCCCCTTGGGAAAAAAAGGTTTTTTGCTGCTGGAAGATCTGCTCGATTTGCGTTTTCTCAGTATATTGCATGGGTTATCCTTTCGTTTCTTAGGTGTTGTAAAAGTTACTTCGCGTTATCGTGCGCATCGTGGTGGCTTTCGATTTGAAAGGTCCACTGCTTACCGTAAGGTTGTGCCTGCATAAAGGTCCACCCCGCTGTATTACCCGCGCCTGCATTACCGCCATCACGGATAATCTGTTCGACATCCTGTGCCGTGACGCTGGTAGAACTGTGATTCCCCCAAGCTCCCCGTAAGTAGTTAATCAGATCAGCTGTCTGCTGCGAGCTGAATTGATCCGCATAGGCGGGCATGCTAACGGTAGAAGGTGCCCAATTCCCCGCAGGCAAGGTAGCCCCCTCTCGAATAATTTTGACCAAAGAATCTGGTAGCGGACCTGTGACGATAGAATTACCGCGAAGCTGCGGGAACATCCTCGCGATACCTTCCCCTTGCCGGCCATGACAGATGGCGCAGTTATCTTGATAAATCGCCTCTCCCGCTGGAGATGTCGTGTTCGATGCGACGACCTCCTTATCAGCAGTCTTACTCACAGGAAGTGTTTTCAGATACTTAGCAATCGCATGGAGATCTTTATCAGTGAGGTATTGTGTACTCCAACTAATCACGTCCGTCATCGGTCCGAAAGAGGCGGTGCGATCGGTACGCCCCGTTTTTAGATACGCGACGATTTCATCCTCAGACCAACTTCCTAAGCCGTTGTAATGGTCCGCACCTAGATTAGGTACAGACCATCCATCAATGACGGTCCCACCGGCTAACCAATGTTCGCCTTGCTGTTCAGTTAAGGCTTTTTCTTGCATCGCCATCCCCCGCGGCGTATGGCAAGATCCGCAGTGACCCAAGCCTTGTACTAAGTAGCTGCCTCGCGCGACTTGCGGATCACTGTAGGTCTGGGCGTTAAAAGGCTTGGCTTCCGGTGCGAAAAGCCCGCGCCAGATCCGTAATGGCCAACGCATCGATAGCGGCCAAGGGATCTCGGTCTCTTTATTGACGGTGGAGTCAGCCTCTACGCCATGCATAAAATAGGCATACAGAGCTTTGACATCGTCATCACTCAGGCGCGAATAACTGGGGTAAGGCATGGCAGGATAAAGTGTTCGACCATCTTTACGAACCCCCTGACGCACTGCATTGCCGAACTCTTCGAGGCTATAACCACCAATCCCTTGTGCGGGATCAGGGGTAATGTTTGTCGAGTAAATGAGCCCGATAGGCGATTTAATTGCCAAGCCACCGGTGAAAGGTTTCCCCCCCACCGCGGTATGACAGGCCACACAGTCTCCCGCTCGGGCCAAATATTCGCCTTGCTGGATTAACCCCGAATCAACCTGCGCGCCATAGCTCGCCATACTCGAGATAAATAATGCTAACCCCGTGAGAAATAGATTCTTGTTCATGGCTATTTCTCCGGCATAAAGTTAGGGCCAATGATGACTGACCCAGGGATCTGCTGAGGATTTTTTCGTGCATCGACCTCTCTCTGATAAGTCGTATTCCCGCGCTGGATGAGAAACTGACGAATAGACTCAATCTGTTCAGTCGTCATATTTTTCTTAAATCCGACCATGCCATAAGCAGTCAAGGCACCGTCGCCAACGACCCTATAGAAAGCATCAGCGTTACGTATCGCACCAGACCACCGTAGATCAGGTAATACGCCGCCCGATTCACCATTATCGCCATGACAGGCGGCACAATAGTCCATGTAGTGGCCATAGCCATTTTTCGCCTGCTCAGGGTCAAATTTTTCCGGTGGCTTGACGGGTAAGAACCCCTTAGTGTTGACAGGTGGTAGGGTTTTATCCCCATCTAAGGAGAAAACGACAATACGCGATTTATTGACTGTCCAGCCTCCCGTTCTTGCTACGCCACCCATTAAAAGGGGATAGATACCGCCCCAGCCGACCTCGACCGCAACATATTGCTTACCTGCCACGGAGTAAGTCATCGGCGCTGCCATCACTGCGCTTTGTAGGGATGTCTGCCAGAGTTGTTGGCCAGTCGTCGCATCGTAAGCATTAAAAAGACCATTAGTCAGACCTTGGAATACCAGATTACCGGCGGTAGCGAGTACCCCTCCATTCCAAGGGCCTTGATGATTGACGGTAAAAGCAGGTGCCTGCTTAACCGGGTCCCAGGCAATCAACCATCCTTTCAGGAGTTCACCAAATTGGGTCTTCACCTTCGCATCATCCGGCGCGCCAATTTTCGACATATCCAGACCGAGGTTTAGACCTTGCGGCTTAAGCTTCGCATCTTGACTCGGCACATAGTTAAAGGGGATCTGTTGGGCGGGAATATAGACGTATCCTGTTTTTGGGCTGTAGGCCATTGGCTGCCAATTATGCCCACCTAAATCACCAGGAAGACCAAACCAAGGCTTTCCGGTAACCGAATAAAGGGCAGCGGGAACGGTGTTCGGACGCCCCGTCTTAGGATCAATGCCTTTTGCCCAATTGACCTCAACATAGTTTTTGGCTGAGAGAAATTCTCCAGTTTTGGCGTCGAGAATATAGAAAAATCCATTTTTCGGGGCATGCATAATCACATGGCGAGGCTTACCCTCCACCAGGATATCTGCAGTCATAATCTGTTGGGTCGAAGTGAAGTCCCATTGATCTTGCGGCGTTTCTTGAAAATGCCAAACATACTCACCGGTTTCAGGACGTAGGGCGAGAATACTACCAAGGAAGAGATTGTCACCTTTTCCCCCTGAACGCTGTTGGTAATTCCACGGAGAACCATTTCCTACACCGATATAGACTAAGTCAGTGACGGGATCATAGGTAATCGCGTCCCAAACCGTTCCCCCTCCCCCCGACTTCACCCAGTTCCCTGGGCCCCAGGTTTTGTAGGCCAAGTCGGCGAGTGGTTTGTCAGAAACGGTATGATCAGGTTTATTTCCTGGCGCAGGGACGGTAAAGAAACGCCACTTTAATTTCCCTGTTTCCGCATCAAATCCAGAAACAAAACCTCGCGCACCAAATTCTGCCCCCGCATTACCAATGATGACTACACCTTTGGCCACACGCGGCGCACCATCAACGATATAGCTACGGACATCACCTAACTGTGCATCGTGCGGAATAGTGTCGGTTTCCCAAACAAGTTTGCCGGTCTTCGCATCCAGCGCCACTAAACGTCCATCAAAAGTACCGAGGATAATCTTCCCATTCCAGAAAGCGGCTCCGCGATTAACCGTGTCACAGCAACCTTTTACCGCCGAATCCCCCGGAACTTTTGGATCGTACTGCCAAAGTAGCTGACCGGTATCCGCTTTATACGCTCGGACTTTACTCCAGTTAGTGGTTGCGTAAAGCACACCATCGACAACCAATGGTGTCCCCTCTTGACCTCGATTCGTATCAAAATCTTGGTACCATGCGATGTGTAACTGCTTAACGTTTTTATCGTTAATTTGCGATAACGGTGAATAACGTTGTTCAGAGTAAGTTCTTCCATAAGTGAGCCAGTCCTGTGGCGTCTTATCTGCATTGATAATCGCCGCTCCCGTATCTTGTGCATAAACCTGATGAGTCATGCTTGAGAGTAACGAGAACAGAATAGCTCCAAGGCTAAATTTATAATTATTTTTCATTAGGCATCGCTCCAGTATTACATCCTTTAAAACATCTGCATCAAGCGAATTTTGATCACACTTTCCGACTTAAATCCGTTTTCAATACTCGCGTCTCGCCCCCACGTCCCGAGTAATTGGGTATGGGAAGGGAACATGTAAGCCGCACCGAAGGAATATTTATTTTCTGCAGGTTTTCCCTGGCTAATACCGTCTACCGAGGAGTTTCCTCCCCACTCTTTGGTGTAGGAAGTACGAATATCTAACGCGGGGGTGAGCAGGTACCGTAAGTGAACCTGCCCTTGATATAAGGTGTTTTGTGCGAGGCGGCTCGACTGCACGCCATAATCGTTATTATCACCGAACTTTGTTGCATCCATGCCCACATCAAGCATCAACTTATCGTAGAGGGGGGTACTAAAGGCTACTTGTAAGGCGTATTTCCAGCGATTCTCCCCCATATTTAGGCTCCCTTCATGGCGATAACGCCCTGTCGGTGCGTAAAGGAAAGGCGTCACGCCAAAGTAAGTTTGTGTCGTCGGGTTGTTGTAGAGCCAAACGGTGGAGGCCAGAATCAGATCCCCTACCCCTTGAGTATCACCCATATCACTCCCCCCCAGACGTCCATTGACATGACCGAAAGGAAGTAAAAATTGTGGATCGATGGTAAAGCCGCCAAGTGTTGTAAAATGAATTACCCTTAAAACTGAAACATCTTGATTTAGTTTTGTGTCACGTTTTGTTGAATGTCCTTGTGAGACATAGTTCCCACTGTGGGAGTGGGTGTAGTAAAGTAGCCCAAGGTTAGTCCCAGCAGGCATAGCGGTGTAATCACCCGCATCAAAATCGATAGCTGAAGCCGTATTGCCGCCCCACCAAATAACACTAATTACTAATATTTTCTTATAATTATATCTCTTCATTTGCTCACTCCACGCTAGTACACCCCTCACCGGCTACTCGAATGATGATCACGGAATTCTTATACTAAGTCTCCATGGTTTCATTCATCTGAAGGATTGATCCAATAAGAATTAGTATTGTCAAACCTAGCTTAAGAGTTAGGAAAAACAATACATCCGATACAAATTACAAACAATAAGATCAAAATCAGAATCATTTAATTAGCAGTTTTAGCCTGTTTTACACATTAAAAAGAATTAATAAACAGAGGCACGTCACAATGCTGAGTGACGAGCGTAAAAAAAACGGAGTAAAAACGAACAGAATGAAGGCGGTAGACAATGCAGACGGAAACGGCTGCGCGGAAAATGTAAAATCAGCCGTTGCACTATTGAGGGGAGAAAAAGAGGTAATTGAACACTGAGTCATGACAAAAATAGTGATTACCATGCAGTGGATGGACGTGTTGATAAGGAACGGTAGAGTGGCGATTAACCGGTTTTCTTCAGTATTAACCGGTAATAATCAATGTATCACTTAATTTACGCCACCCTCCTTGACCGATAATTATTCTCTTACGCTTCGCTACAACGAAGCTGCAAAAAGGTCAGATCTAGCCAACGACCAAACTTTATACCTACCTCGCGAAGCGTGCCAACCTCAACGAACCCCAGTTTGCTATGCAAGCTAATCGATGCCGTATTCGTCGACTCGATACCGGCAACCATAATGTGTTTGCCCTGTTCAACCGCCAAGGGGATCAGAGATTGCATCAAACTTTTACCGATACCCTTGCCCTGCATGGCCGGATGAACGTAAACCGAGTGTTCGACCGTATGGCGATAACCGTCCCAAGGTCGCCAATCCCCATAGGTGGCGTAACCCGCGACATTACCTTGCTCATCGATGGCGACTAAGACTGGAAAACTAGCTTGCTGGCGAGCCTGTAACCACTCTTGGCGATTCGCTCTATCTACCGTGTTATCGTTCCAAATTGCTGTAGTGTTAAGGACTGCATCGTTGTAGATCTCGGCGATAGTTTCAACATCGCTAGCAATAGCATGACGGATTAGCATAGTAGACACCTCGTTCAATATTCACTAAAGTAGACAAATTAAACACTATATTATTTATTCACTATGAAAGATGAAATGTCTAGTAAAGAAGATGAAATTATTCAGCGTATTGCAGGCAAGGTCAGAGAAGAGAGAGAAAAAAAACATTGGTCGTTAAGTGATCTCGCCGAGCGTTCAGGTGTATCGCGCGCGATGATCCATAAAATCGAACGGGCAGAAAGCAGCCCAACCGCGACTATTTTGGCTCGTTTATCGGCCGCTTTTGATATGTCGATGTCTCAGCTTCTCGCCGAAACTGATACACGAAGAGGTACGCTGATTAAATTAGCCGAGCAGCCGACGTGGACAGATCCTGAAACGGGATACTTACGTCGACAAGTCTCGTCTTGGCAGCTTCCTGTGGATATCGTGAGTATTGAATTACCCGCACAGTGTTCAGTGACGATACCCACGGTATCTTATCCTGCTCGTCGTCAGCTAATTTGGGTGAGTGAAGGAGAGTTAACCTTTACTGAGGGCGAGCGCGCGACGGTATTGTCCATAGGGGATTGCCTTGAGCTAGGGGAACCGACTGAGTGTACTTTTCACAACGCTACCGAGACCCTCTGTCGCTATACCGTGGTGGTGGTAAAGCCTGCATAACCGAGTCAGTGGTAGACTGAGCAGCCATCGATTTGAAGCCGTTCCACGTCCAAAGGCATTACTCTATTACGCTGCGCGAATGGTAAAGGCGGTTCGTAATAACGCTTCCGCTTGATCGATTTTTTCAGCATCATTAAGGTGGTGTATAGCTTGAAGTAAACTTGGCAGGGTAATAGGTCGCTGTTGGGCAAGGAGTTGAAGTACTGTTTGGCCAATAATTTCTTCCAGAAATCCATCATGACTCACGATATTAGTATCCATATTATAATCCCTAGAATTCTCTACAATTTTTTATATCAATAACTGTAGAACAAGCCTTTAATTAACTCTACTCGTGAGAAAGTGAATACGTTAAAAAGTATTTCACTTAGTAATTACAGTCAGTTTAGAATTAAATTAAAATTTATATATATCAACATCATAGTGTATTAAATATAGAATTAAATTTTAATATTTGCGAAAAAAAATAGATAAAATTAAAATTTACCTCACGAATTTAATGAGGTCGTCAATATGTTCACTCTTTTAAAATCCCATTTAGTGGTTCTTCGCCCGAGTGAGCAACCTGATTATATTTTACGCTTTTTAATTTCACAGATTGAACAAGGGAATCTCGCCCCTGGATATAAGCTACCTTCTGTACGGGAATTATCGTCTCAACTACAGATTAACTATGCCACTGTGCAAAAAGCCTATCATCAATGTAAATTGGCAGGCGTTATCACCTCACGCCCTGGAAAAGGCAGTTTTATTAGCCGCCGCGGAATTGTTGAAGCGTTACAAACTAGCCATGATTTGACCTCGATGAACTCGCCGCTGAGCGAGCACTCTGAAGCGTTATCCTTAGAATTAAAACAGCAAGCCATCTCATCGGTCTACGACTATGATTTTCGCAAAATTTTTCGCTACCAATCCACACTCGATAACGTCGACATTCGTCAAACAGGTCTAGATTGGTTAGGTAAAAAAGTCCTTCAGCCATCGGTAAATCGGATTTTACCCTGCGCGGGAATTCACGAAGGCTTACTTGCGCTATTTATCCTGCACCAGAGAAAAGGTACCATTGCGCTCCCTCACTACTTTTATTCCGGTTTAAAATCGATTATTCAACTGATGGCGACCCCTTATGTCACGATACCTTGTGATGAGGAAGGTCCATTACCCGAAGCCTTAGCGAAACTGTGTCAGGAAAACCAGATTAGCGCGCTATATATTAATCCCAATATTAATAATCCAACCACCGTCACGCTTTCAATTAATCGTCGGCTTGCGTTAGCGGAAGTCGCCAAGCGCTATCACCTATCGATCATCGAAGATGATGCCTATGGCGCCCTTTCCAGCCAAGGAATAGCGACCTTTAGTCAGATCCTCCCAAGCCAAACATGGTATTTAAATGGGCTATCGAAAAGCTTCGCCCCGGGGATGAGAATGGCGTGGGTTTATGGTCCATCCGAAGCCGATACCCATCAACTGTGTCAGGTCATGGGGGCATTAAAAGTAGGGGATAACCCTCTGACTCACCAGATTGTTCATAAATGGATTAGTTCTGGTGTTGCTCAACGAACCGCAGAGGAGACTCTCAAAGCAACTAGGGTAAGGGTGAAGTTATTTTGTCGATTATTCCCCGATGATAACTTTAAAATCTCCGAGGATGGCTTCCATGTCTGGTTTAGTTTGGGTAAGAAAAATGCTTACGAGATTGCTTTCCTACTGCAACAGGCAGGAATTTCTGCAACCCCCTCCAACGAGTTTAGTTTTGAAAAAAACGATGAGAGCTTTTTACGTATTAGTTTAAGCGGTTACAGCTCCCTTTCAGCATTAGAAATCGCGCTAAAGAAATTTCGCGATGTGTTAAATACCCTCTATTTAAAGCAGACCCAGATATAAGGTGAACGATATGAGCGCAGTACAAGAGATCTTACAACGCGAACTCACACGGATTAATCTTGAGGAGAAACGCGATGATAAGCTAATTTTCGATCCACGTTTTGTGTTCGAAAAAAAAGGCCTCTACGCCATTATGCTCGGGATGTTTATCCTAACTATAGGGCTGCTTATCTATTCGGATATTTTTAGTCGTCTCGATGTGTGGATATGTGTAGCAATTTTTGTCTTATTAAATGGCTTTTTCTTTTTCCATATCACCCCGTCCTATCATCTCGATGATATCGATAAAATTGCATGGAAAAATTGTTATACCGGTGAATGGTATCGAGAGGTCCCAGTGCGATCTGCCGTTATCGATCAGATCCTAAACTCTGATCAAGTCTCTGATCAGAGTAAGCATGAGATCCATCGCCTTCAAGCCTTGGGGGCTGAAATATTCTTTCGTGACCTGGCGAAAATGCACTAGCTCCTCTTTGTCATATTTCTTGTATTTCGTTACGTCGACAGTGATTACTTTTAAATTGCTAGTCACTGTTTGACGATAAGCTCCCGTAAGCTTAATGCCTCAATAACCTTGGAGGCATCAGTATGAAAAAATCTTATTCCGCACTATTGCTTATAGTAATCTCATTAGCTACCAGTGCTCACCCCTCACATCCACGACTTTTCCTATCTCCATCCCATCAGTATCGCCCTCAATGTCCCGACACTGCCGAGTCACCCGATGAATTTATGCAAGGCCCGCTTCGTGAAATAAAACGCTAATGGCGTCGGAAGACTGGTATGAGTTTTACCTCTCCAGTCTCCATCGACTTTACAATAAAGAGGAATTATTGAGTAAATTTGGTTTTTTAGCTGAAAAATAAGAAGATAGTGGACCCACTCTGCAAACTACTATTCACTATGCCAAACAAAAAACAAATCACCCCTCTAAAAGCGATCATTGCTGCTATCAGTGGTTACGCAATGGATGGATTTGACCTCTTAATTCTTGGATTTATATTACCTGCAATCAGTATCAGTCTTTCTCTTGATTCAGCACAAAGTGGGGCCTTAGTGACTTGGACCTTAATTGGGGCAGTAATTGGCGGAATACTTTTTGGATTTCTCAGTGACCGCTATGGCCGTATCAAAATGCTGACCACGACTATCTTAATGTTCGCGATCTTCACTGGACTCTGCGCGTTGTCGCAAGGCTATTGGGACTTACTGACCTACCGTACTCTAGCGGGTGTCGGTCTTGGAGGAGAATTTGGTATCGGGATGGCCCTTATTGCCGAGACATGGCCAGCGCACAAACGTAATCGTGCTTCGGCTTGGGTCGGTATGGGATGGCAGCTTGGCGTATTGCTCGCCGCAATGATTACCCCGCTTCTATTACCCATCATTGGCTGGCGAGGAGTTTTTTTAATCGGCTTGCTCCCCGCATTATTCTCTTTTTTTCTACGCCACGGAATGGATGAACCCGCGGAATATCGTCAGGTTCAGCAACAGAAACCTCGATTAGGCTTAAAAAAAAGCTTAGCTATGTTATGTCGTGACCGCACGACAACCAAAGCCAGTCTGGGGATATTTATCCTCTGTTCTGTACAAAATTTTGGCTATTACGGATTGATGATCTGGATGCCCACCTATCTTTCTCAACAATTCGGTTTTTCGCTCACCAAATCAGGTCTGTGGACTGCTGTCACCGTGCTGGGCATGATAATCGGTATCGGTCTATTTGGCTTCTTAGCGGATCGATATGCCCGTTGGAAAATTTTTATCCTCTATCAACTGGGTGCGCTAACGATGGTAATTCTTTATGCGCAACTACAAGATCCTATGACTATGTTAATTGCGGGTGCGGTAATGGGGATGTTTGTCAATGGCATGGTCGGGGGTTATGGCGCGTTGATTTCTGATACTTACCCAACTGAAATTCGTGCAGTGGCTCAAAATGTACTGTTTAATCTTGGCAGAGGAGTCGGGGGCTTTGGTCCTTTGGTAATGGGGATCATTACGAGTCACGGCTCCTTTGTTCTCGCCATCAGCTTACTCGCTATCCTCTACTTACTGGATATCATAGCAACATTATTCCTTGTCCCTAGACAACAGCCAACGGCTGAAGATCTCTTGGGAGCCATCGGATAATATTCTGCCGTCTTCGTTGGTACGCTTTTGGCGAAGGCGGGTTTGAAAGCGTAGCCGCTTGATAAATGCTGTACATGAGCTTTGGGTTGAAATAATAGTGGTAAATATTATTATTTTTACCTCATCTACGGTACTGCACTATAGATATCCTAAAGCAGATATCTATAGATTAAATATTTAAAAGCGGAAGACAACAGCATATAAATAATGCCTGCGGCTAAATAGATAAAAGCGAATTTTAACGGCCGTTTACTCAACTCTTTTTTTGCGCAAAAAAGCATAAAAGCGCCCCATAGCACACCAAAAACGAGAGCATTTATCACCGCTTCTGTTGCGTTAGCTTCCATCAATCCACTTCCCCATCAGCTCTCTATTTTTCTCTAAATAGTACTAATTAATATCACGAATAGCTATCGAACCAAAAAATAACCAAATACTATAGTAATATAGCGGGAAAATAGTCTTTTTTTACTTTTTAAAATTCATATAAATATAAAATGGATTGAATAGTTGTTTTTGAGAAAAAATAGCTCTATTTATTTTAATAAAACTAGATAAACCTAAAAGCTCTTTGCTAATACGACCTATCGGTAAGCTCCTTCTCGGCATAACTCGGTGTATTGAATCAAAGGTAGACGCTGGTTAATGAGAACCTCAGAGGTAATAATCAAGCCCCCGCTATAAGTCATCGAGCTAGGGTAAGGAAGGACCAAAGCTCCCGCGCTTGGTGATATACTGCTAGCCGAGTAGGTAATCTAGCGAGTTTAGAGAGTAAAAAGATTTACCAACGTCTGTGTAGGCATCTGCTTCGGCGAATGCCTTGAGCTAGGTTAAATTTTTTAAAATTTTTTTATGAACCCACATATCGCTAAGCCCCAGCGTACATGCGGGCTAGGCCAAATTATGTAGAATATCCGCCGTATAAAATTGAATATTTCTTAATACTTACCAGAAATTAATGGTTTTATATGTTAGGCTGCTAACTGTATAGCATGTACATGGTTGGAGGGTATCAAAATCAAGGAAATAGACCTGGGTATTCCCTTAAGAATTATTGGACGAGCAGTACGGCTGATGGTTGAAAGTGATTTAGCTATGGGGAAGGAAGATATCATCGCCCAAATACATACGATGAGTCTGTCAGTCACTGATGCCGAAGAGCTTATCTATTATCGGTTAGCTATCCAAACCGTAGCGAGAAAAAGTCATTAATCTACTTTTACTTTCCACTTAGCCGACAATCTTTTATTGCATAGTTTTCGTTTAGTTCCGGCGCTTTACACCCTGATTTTTTTTCGTGAAGTGATAAAACGATTGATTTCAATGCAGAAATTTCTTCACTACAAGTTGCTTTCGATAACTTATCTTGAAAGACGTTTAACAGAGCGTCGAGAGTAATCGCCTCTTTGTTATCGAGCAACTCAACTGATACTTCACCATATAAACGATCTATAGTTTCTTCAGGGATTAAAGCCATACCGCGCGGATTCCTCTACATTTTTACTGAAATAATTTTACTTAATTTCCTCGACGACTCAACCCCCAAAATGGATTTTATCCCTACCTGTTCTAGCCAGGGACTATGGTTAATAAGGAATGTACGTTAAGTCTTTTATTGATAATGTTTTTTCATCAGAAGATTACTCGTTTTTTGGACATAGTTTCTTTAAGAGAGTACTGAATAAGAGTGAGTGAGCGAGTTAAAGATAGTTAATTATTAACTAAATATTAATTACTTAATAGTGCCCCCCTTAAATTTTTCTTTAAGTTGTTGCCACTCCTTTACCTATAACGCAGATAGGGTCGCTTAACGCTGATATGTTCGAGGACATAGTTAATGATACTAAGGCAGTAATTAATTATTTAATATGAAGATTATTATGGGACCATTCACTTACTTTTTTCCTGTTACGGCCAGAAGTATTTAGTTGCCTGTTGAAATGCTTTCGAATGATGGTTTCTAGCTTATTTAGGCACCTAAAAAATTTTCACATAATATGCATTAGCATGGGGTTTAACGTATTTTGGATAGCGAATGGTAAAGTATTATTAATATCTTTTAACAGCTTAATATTTATAAGGGTCTATATATCTGTATAAAAACACCTATTTGAGACTGAATATTGCCCACACTTACTTCATCCTTAACGGTCGAACTCTGCCAGCATTCAGCTTGAACATTACATTCCGTTTGAGGTTCATACCCTTCTGCCTTTAAATACTCGCGAATGGATTGAGTACTACTCACCCCGTAGAATTTAATAGTAAACACCTCGGCTTCGCTTCCAGAAATTCTACCGTAGGAAAAATTATAGTGATCGGAGATACGAGGCGCCCTTTTCAGGAGTTCAGGGGTGTAGTAGTCATACTCCCATTTATCTTGTAAAGTATAATATGCACTACTTGTAAAACCTGCTCTAAGCAACGGCCAGTTTAAGGTGATAAATCCAACGGATATAAATAACAATATTGCTGTTACGATGATATATTTCTTCACATGCCCATCCTACTATTCCCTGCCCCCAGAACAAAAAATGTTTTATCGTTATCGTTCGGACGGATTATGTTTCCTGATGAAAAATCGTTATAGGGAATAACGCTTTTCATGAATAAAGGTAACTCACCTAAATAGGGCTGTGCATTAGATCTTTCTGCAGGGTCTGGAAATAATAACGGATGGAAGGTGTCATTCTTCCAGCGTCCTATTTTACCGTAGTGATCCCAGCGTCTAAGCGCTTTTTCCTTACTTACTGGCTTAAGCAAAGGAAATGGATTAATGATCGAGATAACGCGGTAAAATCCTAGTAAATCGGAAACTAAATTCTCACCACTAAAACCACTATCAGAGAAGATATTATTAGGGAATCCTCCTTGGTACGCTTCAAATTTTCTAGCCACCGTCATCATCATTGCTAAAGCAATTTGCTTTCTTTCTTCCACTGGCCTACCGTGTCGTATTTGCCAAGTGATTACTTTTCCTGTCCTAACCTGTCCCCATAACCCACTCATTCCTTGAGAGTATTGAACATTATAAAATTTATTTTTTGAAGCTCCACCCTGTGCCATTGAAGATAAAAGGTTTCTTATATCACGGCCCTATGCATGGCCTAAATCTACCCATCCAAGCACCTCGGTATAAATTAATCCATAATGAGAGATGAACGCATCTTTACCATCTATGATATCTGATCGTTTACTCATAAAACATCCTTTTTTATTAATATGTTCTCATAACAACTAAAGATATTATTATTAAATAGAGAGATATTAAGGGTTACTATATAGCAGTAATACAAAGGAGTAGATATAAGAATATTTACGAATGGCTGTCTTTCAAGGTATTTCGATATTCATAAGTTAATTTTTTCAAGTTTTATTGTAGTAATGCTTTATCTGCAGTGGTATGAACAGCTTACGTTCAGATAGATTTGATTAAACTCTTTCTCCAGACGTTACTTTGACAATCTTTCTCTGAATCGCCTTTATCTAGTATCAGTTGAACCAGTGATCAGCGAAGACAGTATTCGATTCATGCAAATGGAGTGTTTTAAACAAATTAACTTATGACCAATGAACCCAAACAAACCTTAAGTCGCTATTTTTTATTATTAGCTGCCTCTTCTTATCGGAATCTCCCTTCTTGAGGATTGTAGTTTTCAAAGATGATTATGGTCTAATTTCTAATACGCTAAGTAAAAATACCCTTATATTACCTCTTATCTAGTATTCGTAGAGAATATGAAGGTTTCTATCACCTCCACTTCCCGATGTAAAAAATAATATTCAGTTAGATGTAGGGATATACTCTTAATGGTTGAATTGGAGAGTATAGGTTAAGGTATAAAAAGTATTATCTACTCGACTTATTATTTGACATTAATTTCATTGTTTTTAAAAAAACATAATTTTTATAAAAATACTCTGGAATATCGATGGTAAATATTTTAAAATATTAAAGAATAACTAAAAATTGGCTATACCAGAAATAAAAAAAAGAGGGGTTTAATGAAAGTTTATTTTTTTAATTGGACTGCTGATTACGAAAGGATTTCGATAGATTATCTTCGTAGTAAATCATCTGTTGATGATATAAAAATAAAAAAAGATCTTTGGCGGTGGCATAAACGACTTCGACATGTCGGTTTCCCTTCCGATCTACTTATACGTAGATACATAAAAAAGAAACTAAAGGATATTAATGATGACGATTTGATAATCTTTAAAGATGATAGATTACATACACCTATGATTCAGTCCTTTTTAAAAGAACTACCAGGAAAAAAAATACTTTTACTTAGAAATCCGGTAAGCAGTAATTATGTCTCTAATGTAAGGGTTCACTTTCAGTCAATTTATACATTTGAAAAAGATAAATCTGAACAATTTGGTATAAAATATACACCTCAATTTTTACCTATTGGTTATTCAGATTTGAATAGATTCAACTCACTAACGTTAAACAACAAAAATAAAAATTGTTTTTTCCTCGGTAGGGATAAATCAAGAGTTTCAATTTTAACAATGCTATCCGAAAAGCTAAAAAAAGTTGGCTGCAATATAGACTTTTCAATCGTCAAAGATAAAACATCAACCATTAACTCTGATTTTTATATTGAAGAAGAAATACCTTATTATCATAGCCTATTAAAGATGATCCTATCTGATGTTATTGTTGAAATAAACCAAGATGGTCAAACAGGTTATACGCTTAGAACTATGGAAGCCCTTTGCTTTAATAAGAAGCTCATTTCAAACAATTTGAATTTATTGAATGAACCATTTTACTCATCAGAAAGAATTTTTATTATTGGAGTTAGAAGATGGGAGGAATTAGAAGTTTTTTTAGCTTCTGAAATCTCACCTCTAGACGAAGATACTCTCTATAAACATAGTCCTGATTTTATGTTTAATACATTACTAATAGATTCGGATAACGCTGATAATTTACTTATATAGTAATGTTAGGATGAGTAAGGTATTCCTGTTTTAGATATGCTTAACTTTTATGGTTAGGCTGTTAAAAATTACCGGAGGAAAGCATCAATAATTTATATCTTGAGGGTAGATATAATTGTTTCCCTCCAAGAAAAAAATTGGTGCAAATATATTTTAAAATATAAACTCAACTTGAAAATTTATTTTTATAAACCTCTCGCAAGGGTAAATCCCCCATTATATACATTTAGGTGATAAGCTTTATCAACTTGTGATATTCTCCATAACATTTTAAGAGGAAGATTTTAATCATAAAAGATAGTTGAAAAATTGATCTATAAAATTCAAATTTTCATTAAAATTAGATAGTTAGGGTTAAAATACACCATGCAGAAAAGCACGAGATTTATATGTGGTATATCATTACCCACAAAGCTTTAACTTCCTAACCTACTAAATTTAAATTTTTTCGATATTTAAATTAATCAGGAGTGAGTAAAAAATTATTATCAAAAATAGTTTTACCCTGAGAATTAAGCAATTGAAAAATATTACTGAGAAAATAAAAAAGGTTAATATAGTCGTAATTCATTTTTGAAGAATATGGATGAATAATATTGTAATAAGTTCATTGATGTCTTTCAGGTTATATACCCATTTCTGTCTTAGGTTTATTGACGGTTAAATTACTTTGTTATGAGTCGTAGTATCCGCCATTGATTATAGATGTGACTGACTTTATATCATCCTACTACCTCAAACCTCTTCAGCATGATAGCAGGTTCGTGAAGATAGCTTAACTTGCCGCAAACGATCAAGGAGAGGGGGAGTTAGGCGTGGTATCAGAAATCTCAGCTACCCTCTTTGTGAGGGTAATAGCAAACCAGGTGAGCCACTAGAGATAGGGATCTAGCGGCTTTATAGTATGAAGAATTTCTGCATGGGTCGGTAATTAACTTCGCCAGATACTCCTAAAGAACATCTGGTGAAGCCTAAGGATACTTAATAGAAGCAGTAACTCCTCCATCGATTAATATATCGCTACCACTGATATAGGTTCCTTTTGGTCCAAAAAGGAACTCGGCAAGATCACCAATCTCATCTGGGGTGCCTCCACGACCTGCTGGCGAATTTGCCAGCATAGTACGGTAATACTCCCCACGTTCAGCGCTAGTCAGTTCGTCATAGGCTAAAGGGGTATAGACGATGCCCGCGCTAATACAGTTGATCCGCGCCCCCCGTTTACCCCACTTGACGGCTTCAGATGCAACGCGTAGCGCATTGCCTCGCTTAGCGATTTGGTAGGCATATAAGCTGTCGTCAATCTCTTTGATCCACGGCAAATCGATCAGCGCCTCGGGGGATAACAGGGCTAGATCATCCGCGGTTTTTTGCGAAAGCGCATCGACGGCTAACCGATGGCTGGATTGAGAACCGATTACTACCCCTGAACCGCCAGCAGCCATAACTTTACCAAAGGCTTCAAATACCACTGCAGACCCGTAGAGATCGACCCGTAGTAGATTTTGTGCTGCCGATTGAGAGGGGGAAAGCCCCGCCGTATGGATAACGCCTTTTATTTCACCTAGCGCCGTCGCGGTGGCGACTAACGCCTCAATAGAATCACGAGAAGAAACATCTACATGCGTGGTACTGACCTCAAAACCGGCTTTCTTTAAGGTCTCTTCTACCGATTTCGCCGTCTCAATATTGATATCAGCAAGGAGAATTTTTTTACCTACGCTGACGCGGCGTGCGATAGCTTGAGCAATAGCACCACTACCGATTACAACAATAACGTCTGACATAAAATACCCTCGTTAACCCTATAGAGTGAGTAATGTTTTGATTGCTTTACGCTGATCCATGGCGGCATAGCCTTCTGCGACATCGGATAACGGCAGCACTAAATCAAAGACTTTTCCTGGCTGGATTTTGCGCGCCAAGGTGAGGTCGAGTAGTTCAGGTAGAAAGCGTCTTACTGGCGCAGGGCCGCCTAACATCCCCGATTGAGCGAAAAACATCTTCTGCCCGTCAAAGGTAACGCCATGCGGTACGCCGACATAACCGATCATACCGCCAGGTCGAACAATACTGGTAGCTTGCTGCATCGACTGCTCCATCCCCACACACTCTAAGACCGATTCGGCTCCAATCCCTCGTGTTAGCTCCATTACTCGTGCAATGCCTTCTTCACCCCGTTCGGCCACGATATCTGTCGCACCAAACGCTTTAGCTAAGGCTTGGCGTGAAGGATGGCGACTCATCGCAATAATGCGTTCGGCGCCGTAGTGTTTAGCGGCAATCACCGCCATTAAGCCTACTGCCCCATCACCAATGACTACTGCGGTGGACCCCGGCGTCACCCTTGCTGCATCGGCCGCATACCAACCTGTACCTAATACATCAGAAACTGCTTGGAGATCAGGATAGAGCGAGGGATCGGGTAAATGGTCGAGCCCGACTAATGTCCCGTCCGCTAACGGAATGCGGGCATAGGGTGCCTGAGCACCGGTCATAAACTCACGTTGCTGACAGGAGGATTGAAAACCATATTGGCAATGAGGACAGGTATTGTCTGATAGGCAGAATGACCCGACTACGAATTGCCCTTTTTTTACCGTTTTGACTTCACTACCGATTTCTACCACCACACCGCAGTACTCATGGCCCATCGCTTTAGGGCCATCAAAATCGCCGTAGCCGCGATAAGGCCAGAGATCTGATCCACAGATACTGGTTACCGCAAGTTGAATAATGGCGTCTGTTGGCGCGAGTATTTTCGGATCGGCAACCTCTTCGTAACGGACATCGCCCGCACCGTACATCATCGTTGCAAACATTGTTAGCTCCCATTGAGTGAGTATGTGATTGCTCAGCGCTTAGCATTGGTTAGATATGAATTTGTGTCGTCGTGAGCATGGCTGCAAACAGAAAAAAATTACGTATTGAAGTGCGTCTATCATGAACGCAGGGGGTTTTCGATTGAGTGGCACGAGCTCAGCCCCCTCGACCATATATTCTCACAAGCCAAAAATTGCTAGCAGAATCCTAAGCTATCGTTAGGTAATGATGGCAATAAAAGCGACAACAGACTAGAGGTCGAATAATGCATGACATTATTAATCTCATTCATTAATCACCACTGAGTGGCGAGAGTCAGCCATCCACAATTAATCGCGGCACTGGCTAGCAGAACGTAAAAAAATCTTATAAATTACTTAAGTGATAAAGAACAGAGTAGATATAACAATAAAGAATAATAAGATGCGCGACAGTGAGACGATACACTCACTCAGTCCGGCAAACACCCCGTTTAGCAAGGAACAAAAATGAAAAAAACGTTGATAAGTCTTTTATTCACCGCATCGCTGACTGCGCTCTCCGCACAGAGTGCCACGCCGCCAAATACCTTAGTGGTCGCGCAATCGCTAGATGATGCCATTAGCTTTGACCCCGCTCAGGGCTTTGAAACTTCTACCGTCCAAGCTTTTACTAGCTTATACCAACGCTTACTACAGTCGGATCCCTCGCACCCTGTCGATTTACGCCCAACACTGGCGACGCATTGGCAAGCCGGAAGCGATAATCGGAGTCTGACCTTCACCTTACGTGACGGGGCAACCTTTGCCAGCGGTAATCCTGTGCGTCCTGAAGATGTGATCTTCTCATTATCACGCGTCATCAAGTTAAACTTAGAACCCTCCTTCGTACTGACACAGCTTGGCTGGAATGCAAAAAATATCGATAGCCAGCTGACCAAGACCAGCGCTAATCAGGTTACGCTACATTGGGATGCGGCAGTCAGTCCAGCCTTTGTACTCAGCCTGCTCTCGGCACCGGTTGCCTCTATCGTTGATGAGAAAGAAGCATTAAGTCACCAAGTTAACAACGACATGGGCCATCAGTGGCTATCTAGCCATTCAGCGGGTAGCGGTCCTTATCAAATTCGTCGCTACGTTCCTCATGAAGTCCTATTGATGACGGCCAACCCGCGCTCGCCAGCCGGTGCCCCCAAACTCAGCACCCTATTAATTAAAAATGTTCCCGAAGCGGCAACACGTCGTCTCTTAATTGAGCAAGGGGATGCGGATATTGCGCGTAATCTAGGAAGTGATCAGTTCAGTGCGCTACAACATAAATCCGGTGTCACGCCAGTCTCTGTCCCTATTGCCTCGCTTTACTACCTGCTCTTTAATACCCAATCTTCCGCGGCGCTTAACAACCCCGCTTTCTGGGAAGCCTCGCGTTATCTATTTGATTACGATGGTATTGCGAATGGCTTGTTAAAAGGGCAATTCTCAATTCACCAATCGTTCTTACCCAGCGGCTATTTAGGCGCCCTCAATGATACGCCTTATACCTATAACCCGGAGAAAGCAAAAGCCATCTTAGCGAAAGCTGGCCTCTCTAATATCTCCTTTAAGGTTGTGGTCAATAACCAACCGCCTTACTTAGATATTGCGCAAGCGCTGCAAGCCAGCTTTGCGAAAGGTGGGGTTAAGATTGAGCTGATTCCAAGCCTAAGCAGTGAAGTGACCGCTAAGATGGCAAGCCATCAGTTCGATGCAACCGTTACCTCATGGGGCCCCGACTATTTTGACCCCAATACCAATGCCGCTGCCTTTGCCACTAATCCAGAAGATGGCAGCAGTACCCTTGCTTATCGCGCTGGCTGGCATATCCCTGAGTTAACGGCTGAAACACACAAAGCCGTGGCGTTAACCGATAACGCCCAACGTGCGGCACTGTATGAAAAATTACAGCGGCAAGTACAGAAAAGCTCACCTTATGTCATCGGTTTACAAGCTCACCAGTTGATTGCCTTACGAAGCAACATTAAAGGGTATCAGCAAGGCATGAACCCTGACATGGTCTATTACAACCAGGTAACGAAATAATGGCAGTGTCTGCGTCCACTTCGGGTCGTAGCATGCCGGTCAGGCGGCTAATACAGCGCCTGGCGGGTAATCTTTTTTCACTGATGATTACCCTGCTCGGTTTGTTAGCGTTTACCTTTACCTTGTCACATCTCTCACCGGTCGATCCGGTATTACAACTGGTGGGAGATCACGCTACCGCATCCACTTATGCTCAAGTTCGACACCAACTCGGACTCGATCACTCGCTGCCTGTTCAGTTCTGGCACTACCTACAGCAACTCGCTCATGGCCACCTCGGTGTGTCGCAAAGTACAGGACAACCCGTCATTGATGACCTGTTACGCACCTTCCCAGCAACCTTTGAACTTGCAACCTGCGCGCTTATCCTTGGAGCGACCTGTGGCATTTGTTTGGCACTGGTATCGGTATGGCATCCTAAAAGCTGGATTGATCATAGTGCTCGAGTCATCTCGTTACTCGGCTATTCTGTTCCGGTATTTTGGATCGGTTTGCTTGGATTGTTACTTTTTTATGCCGGATTGCATTGGTCGGCAGGGCCGGGGCAGCTCGACGATCTCTACGTTTATACCTTGGAACCCAAAACCGGTCTGGTCATCATTGATAGTTGGTTATCCGGCGATCGTGAGATGTTTATTAATGCGTTACAGCATCTATGGTTACCAGTGGTGATCTTGGGGTTACTCTCAATGGCCTCGATCACACGACTGCTTCGCGCAGCGTTATTAGAAGAGAACAGCAAAGAGTACGTCACCCTGGCACGGGCCAAAGGGGCCAGTCGCTGGAGAATTGTCTGGCACCATTTACTTCCGAATACACGTGGAACCCTGATTACCGTCGTCATGCTCTCCTACGTTTCTCTGTTAGAAGGCGCAGTATTAACTGAAAGTGTGTTCGCTTGGCCGGGACTCGGCCGCTATCTAACCAATGCGTTATTTGCGTCAGATATTCCTGCCATCTTGGGAGCAACCCTCATTATAGGAAGTTGCTTTATTATCATCAATGCCCTAACCGATGCGTTAGTATGGCTTACCGACCCGAGAACACGATGACCGAGACTTCCTTGCCACTCCGTACAGTCCGGCCTAATAAGCGCCGATGGTTACTGATCATTGGTTATAGCCTATTAGCATTACTTATCGCCATGGCGCTATTTGCCCCTTGGCTTTCGCCTTATGATCCCAACGCTCAAGTTATGGCTGACCGGTTACTACCACCCGACAGCCACCACTGGTTTGGTACGGATGGTTTTGGCCGAGATCTATTATCACGCGTGATTTACGGCACACGACCTACGCTCTTATTAGTGGTATTTATTCTGATCCTGACCGTACCGGTCGGTATGACGGTGGGCATTACCGCGGGATATCTAGGCGGTTGGGTTGAACGAATTTTGATGCGTATTACCGATATTTTTCTGGCATTACCAAGCTTAGTTATCGCTCTCGCGATGGTTGCGGTGCTAGGACCTAGTATCTTAAATGGCGCCTTGGCGTTGGCACTCACCAGTTGGCCCCCCTTTGCGCGACAAGCCCGCGCGGAAACACAGCAATTAAGACGAAGCGATTATTTAGCAGCCGCTAAAATGCAGGGAATTAAGGGTTTACCCTTGATGTTTGGTCATCTGCTACCACTTTGCCTACCTAGCGCGGTAGTTCGTGCCGCCTTAAGTCTTGGCGGAATTATTCTCTCTGCTGCGGGCTTAGGCTTTCTCGGTATGGGCGTTCAGCCCCCAACCGCTGAGTGGGGATCGATGGTAGCAGAAGGCGGTAAAGTGATTTTTGACCAATGGTGGGTGGCAGCAGCGCCAGGCGGAGCAATTCTTTTGGCAAGCTTAACCTTCAATTTCATCGGTGACGGTCTGCGGGACCGCTTGGATAGTCGCAATGACAGCTAATACCACCCCATTTATTATTGCTGACCAGCTTACTATCGGCGTTCCTGGCGGTCGCCCCTTAGTCGACGGAATCTCCTTTAACATCGGAAAAGAGCGGGTAGCGTTAGTCGGAGAGTCTGGCTCGGGTAAGTCGCTGACGGCCCGCAGTTTAATGGGACTGCTTGCCCCATCGCTGAGCCTTAACGCCTCACAACTCTCCCTTGCCGGGAACGATTTACTGCATCTTAAAGCCTCACAATGGCAAGCTCTGCGGGGGGGAAAAGTGGCAATGGTGATGCAAGACCCGAAATATGCCTTAAATCCTTCTAAAACCATTGGTTGGCAGGTTGAAGAGCCGTTAATTTTGCACCGTAAACTCTCCCGCCGCCAGCGCCAAGAGAAGGTATTGGCGATGCTCGAGGCCGTGGGGCTAACCAATCCGCATCAGCTGATTAAACGCTACCCTAATCAACTCTCTGGGGGAATGGGGCAGCGCATTATGCTGGCCATCGCATTGATTACCGATCCCGAGTTTCTGATTGCTGATGAGCCGACATCGGCATTAGACCATGCGATGCGTGACCAAGTTCTCTCCTTGATACAAGAGCTCGTGGCGCAGCGCGATATGGGATTATTGCTGATCAGTCATGACTTACAGCAAGTCGCAGACCACTGCCAACGGGTCATGGTGATGTATCAAGGACAGATTCTCGACCGCTTAGCGGCAAGCGATCTTGCGCACGCGACCCATCCTTATACCCAAACGCTCTGGGCTTGTCGGCCTAGTCTAGCGACCAAAGGTAAGCGCTTACCCACGCTAGATCGGGCAGCATTGGAGAGATAATTATGAGCGCTATTACAGTTAACCACCTCAATGTCTTTCACCCTCAGGGATATCATTTACGGCAAGTGGTGGAAGATGTCAGTCTAACAGTGGAACCTGGTGAATGTTTTGGGCTTGTCGGCCCCTCTGGCTGCGGAAAATCGTCGCTACTCTGGGTGATGGCAGGTCTTAATCCCCATTGGAGCGGGGAGATGGTATTAGCGGGTACTCACGTACAGTCCGGTTCCTCTTTTACCGGACAGTTACGCCGCGATGTCCAGATGGTGTTTCAAGATCCCTATGCCTCTTTACATCCTCGTCACCGTTTACGCCGTACGCTCGCAGAACCCTTAAAGCGGCTAGGTTTCGATAATATTGATGACCGGATAAGCCAAGGTTTCCAGCAAGTTGGCTTAGCGAGCGCATTGATTGACCGTTATCCCCATCAACTTTCAGGAGGGCAGCGGCAGCGGGTCGCTATTGTCCGTGCGCTACTTCTGGAGCCAAAAATACTACTACTCGACGAGCCAACCTCCGCGCTGGATATGTCAGTGCAGGCGGAAATATTGAATTTACTCAATCAATTAAAAGCCGAGCAGCAGTTAACGATGGTGTTAGTGAGTCATGATCCAGATGTGATCGACCACATGTGTGACCGCTCAGTCACCATGCAGGCTGGGCGAATTACCCAGCTTAGCTAAAAACTCGCTTTAGATATCACTTAAAACGAATATTCAGTCGAAGAGATCGACCCTATACTCCTAATAACGCATCGTTATTAGGAGGCTTTACGAGTGAAACCCTATCTTCCGTTATTCCTTGCTACCCTCTTTTCCTCCGCCAGTTATGCGGCAACGCCACCGGATAGTTTGGTAGTTGCGATTCCCTTGGATGGTATTATTAGTTTTGACCCCGCAGAGAGCTTCGAAACGGTGAGTACCAGTAGTCTGGTAAATATCTATCAAGGTTTAGTCAGTGCCGATCGTAATCATCCGCAACAGATAGTGCCCGCGGCGGCGGCAAGTTGGACGACCGGTAGCCAGCCGCATAGCCTGCGTTTTACCCTAAAACCTCATCAAACCTTTGCTAGTGGGAATCCGCTCACTGCTGAGGATGTGATTTACTCGTTAAGTCGCGCCGTAAAATTAAATAAAGCGCCGGTCTTTATTTTAGGGGAATTTGGCTGGACCCCTGAGAATATCGATGCCTCATTACAAAAAATCAGTAATACAGAGGTCGAGATTCGTTGGCAGAGTAATATAGGCCAAGATCTTGCCCTACGATTACTGTCTGCGCCTGTCGCCTCGATAGTGGACCAAAAATTAGTAAGTGAGCACCAACAAGCGGGGGATTACGGGAATAACTGGCTTAAGAATCATTCTGCTGGCAGTGCCGCTTACAGCATCCAACGCTATGTTCCGCAACAAGCCTTACTGTTAGAAAAAAATCCGCATAGCGCTATCCAACCCAAAATAGCGCATGTTTTATTGAAAGGGGTGCCTGACGCCAGCGCTCGCCGGTTATTACTCACGCAAGGCGATGCTGACATCGCCTATGGATTAGGCGCCGATCAGTTTGCAGCATTGCGCCAGACCTCTGGCGTGAAAGTGGCAAGTTTTCCCTCTAGCCTAATTTATTACCTCGCCTTTAATACCCAAGATAGCCAACAACCGGTATTGAGAAATCCAGCCTTGTGGCAAGCGGCGCGCTGGTTAGTGGATTATCGCTCTCTCTCACAACAATTATTGAAGGGGCAGTATCAAGTTCACCAATCTTTCTTACCGATAGGGTTTGATGGGGCGTTAGAAAAAACACCTTTCACCTTGGATGTGGCGAAAGCAAAACAAATTCTAAACAAGGCAGGCATCAAACCCGGTACTGCCTTTACTCTCTCCTTCACTAATCAACCGCCCTACAGCGATATCGCCCAAGCGTTACAAGCCAGCTTCGCTCAAGCCGATATACAGATTAAGCTCCAGCCTGTGCCTGAAGCGGAACTCTGGGGGAAAATGCGTAGTCGCCAATTCCAATCAATTTTCACTTATTGGGGAGCTGATTATATAGACCCCAATACCAATGCCAGCACCTTTGCCTATAACGTGCCGAATGGCCCGAAAACCTTGGCGTGGCGAGTCGGCTGGTCTATTCCACAACTCAGTGAATTGACACAGCAGGCCGCGGCGACCAGCGATGCAGCGAAGCGCCGAGCGCTCTATGGGCAGATTCAGACTAGCGTGATGGAAGATTCACCCTTTGTTGTGGCGTTACAAGGCGCGCAGCAGGTGGGGTTACGCAGTAATATTGAGGGGGCACAGCAGAGTTTAGGGGTCAGTATGCTCTATTTTGACCAGATCGCTAAATAGCGAAGTGAATAGGGGGTAGCGTCGACTCTACCCCCTTTCAAACAGTAGCGTTAGCCGTTACCTCTGAATTCAGGGTATAAGCTCATGCCGCCGTCGATAAAGAGTGTCGAACCATGAACGTAGTCAGACAGATCACTGGCCAGCCACACCACCGCATTCGCCACATCTTCTGAGGCACCGATACGACCATAAGGAATTAACTCCAGCAGCTTCTTCGCCGCGTCCCCTTCGGTGTTCTCGGCATTAATTGCCGTTGCGATAGCGCCCGGGGCGATCGAGTTCACTCGAATCTGCTCTTCGCCAACCTCTTGCGCGATACTGCGCATCAGTAGATCCACCCCACCTTTTGATGCGGCATAGTTCACATGACCCGCCCAGGGGATAAGTTGGTGGACAGAGCTGACATGAATAATTTTGCCGTTCGCGCGACTAACTTGGCGCTGCCCTTTCTGTTTACGGAACTGTAATAACGCCGCTTGTGCCGTCAAAAATTGACCGGTAAGGTTAACATCAATCACCTTTTGCCACTCTTGTAGCGTCATATCACCAATTGCAGCATCTTTTTGCAGGCCTGAGTTGGCAACCAGAATATCTAGCCCACCGAAGTGTTCAACCGCCTGCGCAATTAAGTGGTTCACATCGTCTTGCGACGAGACATCACCCTGTACAGCGATAGCTTGACCACCTTGTTGACGTATTTCCTCAGCCAGCTTTTCAGCAGGCTCGGCTTGGCTATTGTAATTAATGACGACACTGGCTCCGGCCTCGGCAAGCCCTTTTGCACAGGCATAGCCTAGACCCGAGCTGGCACCAGTTACGAGGGCGACTTGCTTAGCTAACGATATTTGCATTATGACTCCTGAGCTAGTTTCAATAAGAGTGAAGCATGGTATTGAGTATAGGACAGGACTGGAAATTTGATCGGATTCACAAAAAAGAGGGGTAAGACACCCCCGCTCAATAAAGAGCGGAGAGTGACAGAATGACTATTATTGACTCACGTCGTTAAGCGCGTCCTGCAGCGAAGCGCCGAACATAGCCCCGTGACTCAATCCAGGATAATTAACGACAGAAATCCCCAGACCTTGCTTTTGCCATTGAGCAACCCGTGGTGACAAATCGATAGCGGGAGCGACACCTGCTCTAGCCGGTTGCGAGGATCCAACCATCAATGTAAGGGTTGCCGGGTTCTTGGTTTGCGCCTGAATATCATCGACTAAAAATTGAAACCCTTGGCCCAACGACGGACTTGCGGAGAAGTAGTGACTAAACCGAGTGGAGTGTAGATAAGTATCTAACACAAACAATCCTCCAAAAGAGTGCCCCCATAAAGAACGTTGCGCCTGGTTGATAGGTAAGGCCGCCTCACTCTGTGGAATGATTTTCTGTTCCAGTAAGAAACGGAAAATAGCACTACCGCCGCCAACTCGTCCACGACCTAGCATCGAGCCGCCCTCAGTAGCATCTTTCTTGATAGGAGTATAATCAAACGATCGTGCTGCCAGATCAAAAGGCAGTGGCGTATCGTAGCCAATGAATACTAATACAGCTGGATTTTTCTGGCTTATCCCCTGTAATTGAGACTCATTAATACGGCTGAGGCTCGAATTGCCGTCTAACAGATATAAAATGGGGTAACCTTGCGCAGGGGCAGGCTTGTTAGGCACCGCGACCCAGATTTTGTAATGTCGCTGGTCATCTACGGAATCGAGTTTATACATCCTAAAACGATAGAACTGCGATCCCTGATCGGCAATTGATGGACCCAGAGGCGCCATATTAGGCCTTGAAAGAACACTCGGCGAATTCACTAAAAGTAAAAACAGTATAATCACCGCTTTTCGATAAAGACCTAACATAACGCCCTCGTTTTATTATTAATAAACTAGATTAGAAGTGCATACCGACTTCCATATAATAAGTTCTTCCGGACTCATTATAGGTATTAGCGCCCGCTCCCCACAGATAAGCGCCAGTTGTGGCATTACCTGTCGTTTGGGCATTGCCTTCACGGAAGTGCCGCTTATCGAAGAGATTATCGATGCCCGCGGTTAAATCAAGATTCTTATTGATGGTATAAGTACCACTCAACCCGACAATGGCGTAAGGTGAAACTTCACGCGTTTCACTGCCCGAAGTACGTTCACCCTGGTAGTTATACTTTTTCGGCTTTTGACGACCATACCACGTTAAGGTGCCCTCGAAGGATAACTTATTCGTTGCCTGCCAATCCAAGGTCGAATTTATCGTGTATTTAGGGATAACTGATAAATAGTCATGGGTTGTCTTATTTTCATTTTTCAGAATATAAGTCAGGTTATTTTTTAGGGAAAGTGTATCCGTAATAGGGAAATTAAGCGTCCCCTCAATCCCTTCCACCACCGCTTTCGGCACATTCTCCCATTTATAAATATTCGCAGTGCCATTGTTATATTCACTGGTATAACCGGCCTCAATTTTATTGTGGTAATCGTTGCGGTACCAGGTCACGCCTGCCTGCACATCATTAGCATTATGGTATTCGATGCCAATTTCTTTATTCACGCTAGTTTCAGCGCTGAGATCCTTATTACCTTGCAGGTAACAACTGCCACCGCCGTAACAGCCTTGACCGTTGCTGTATAAAAGATAGTTAGGGTTTGTTTGATAGAGGTTCGGCGCCTTCCAAGCACGAGCAATCCCCATTTTCAAGGTAAAATCGCCTCCCAACTCTTGGGAGAGGTTTAAGGATGGGCTCCAGTCTCCACCGGAAATACTTTGGTGGTTAAAGCGAATACCCGGGACGAGTTTAGTGCTATCGGTCAGCTGCATATTGTCTTCAGCGAAAATACCATAGATATCCGCTGAGCTATATTTAGAACGCCCGGTACTGGAAATACCGTCAACGCTACCCGCACTGGCCGTCACAGTATTAGAAGTTGGATCTCGCATCGCTTGGTGGTTAAATTCAGCTCCTACCGTCAAAACGTGATCGACCCATGCTTGGAAAGGAATACTGACATCCGAGTGTACGTTAGTATCGTACAGAGTAATGGTCGAAAACCCAGTATTGGTCGTACTAAATATGCCGGATGCGCCACCCGTTAGGCCTTCATTCAGTCGTGTATTACGCGTTTTTTCAAACTGAACATAGTTATTGGTGGAGACACCATTATCCCATAGACCGGTATATTTAAGCGCTAGCGTTTGTCGATAGAGGACGTTGGTTTCATTACCGTAATTCGCTTTGACTAACGCATTACTATTGGTATTTTGTGTATCTCCCGCATAGATGTTCCCTTGACGACTAAATCCCGTATCGAGCTCAAGATTCTGGTTAGGGGCAAATTCCCAACGTAGTGCGGAATGAATGTCACGATTTAGCGAGCCTTCGCGCCCTGCAGGATAAGTGCCTGCGTAGGTCCCTGTACGAGTTTGTGTGTGGCTCTTATTGATATCTTGCGCATCGGCCTGGGTTTTACTCCAGTTACCGTATAATCGGAAAGTAAGGTTATCCGCTAATTCACCGCTCAAGCTCGCGTTATAGCGTTGAGACGCCCCCTCAGCTTTATGTTCAGGAGAGTTGAAGTAAGTGTTGAAGCTTCCGTGCCACGCTTTACTGGTCGGTTTAGTAATAATATTGACCACGCCACCCATTGCGCCGTTGCCATAGAGTGCGGCCGCCGGTCCACGAATCACATCAATACGCTCAATCATTTCCGGTGGTACCCAGTTAGTATCACCGCGTGTATCGCGCTCGTCACTCCAGCCATAGCGAACTGAATTACGGCTGGTAACAGGCATGCCGTCGATCAGTATCAGCGTATTTTCTGGACCCATCCCGCGAATATCGATCTGCCGGTTATTACCGCGTTGGCCACTGGTGGAGTTACCCGTGAGGTTAACGCCCGGTTGCGTACGAATTATTTCGGAAAGATCACGTTGGATAGGGTGTTTCTTAATAGCTTCGCTGGTGATGGTGGAGACGCCTGGAGCTTGAAGCGTCTGCTGGCGAGCGGTTACGACTAATCGCCCTTCAGTCGACTTATCACTGAGCGTGTCGTTGGTATCGGACTCTTTTTTTACGGTTTTATCCAATGATGTGGTATCGGTTGCCGCCACAGCAGTAGCTTGTAGCCCGACAATCATTAAAGGAATAAGGAGCGGACGTATTACTTTTTTTATAACCATGGGTGTATAAAGCGCTAAGCAGGAAGAGAGTGCCAATAGAGTAACCGAATGCATAGTAATGTAAATGATATTGATTAGCATTTACATTTTCTTATCACTCTCCTTGCTTTACATTGTCGCCAGCACTGAACGGAATTATCCAAACTGTTGCTGATGACGCTTTTTACGCTGCAGATAGTCGTCATCCTCTCTGAGTTTATCCCATGAATGTTTAAAGATTTTTGCCGCCGCCGCTTTCTCTTCATCGAGTTGATAAGGGAGAATTTCACGATTCTTGTCATATTTTTTACCGCCAGGATGGTTGGCGTAGCGTCTAGCACGAGTATATCCCATCTGTATAAATTTACGCGCCATATCCATTCCCACAAAATCGTCTTGTTTTCGATAATCCTCAAAGAGTTGCATGATTTTCTTAGCAGAGGCGGTTGCACTGGCGACATCTTTAAATCGCCAATAGGGAAGAATTTCACTTTTATAAGGTTCGACCATCAACACTCCCTGTTCCCCTCGCCCTACTTGGTAGCGTTCTGGATGCTTACGAAAATCAATACTTGAAAAATCTTGTTGGTAGTCGAATTTTTTCATAAATCGCCTCTCCTTATTTACTTGCTATTAAGTATAGGTGAGAGTGATAAGGGCGAGCGGGGAATGATTGGATTTACAAAGTATCTCAAAATAATCGTCTTCACAGAGTGTGAATAAATTAGACCTTATCGCGTAAGTATCATTATCCTAGACTTCGCGATGTTTTATTTCTAATAATTATTAGATCAATAAGTCCTTTATAAAATCGCTATCCAATAATGATAAGGCTATAGACATAATAAGCTGAGTCGATCTGTTCATGTTATAAGATATTTAAACCCTATCTTAATTGACCGAAGGGAAACTCGATGAATGATATTAACGCTTCAAGACTGGAATATCGCAGCTTATCTCACAGTGATTGGCCATTTTTCTTGGCTTTGAATGCTGATCGTCGAGTGATGTCTTTTATCAGCGATCCCCTTGATGAAGAAACGATCCGCCGCGACTACTTTGAACCACGTTTACAAGCTTGGGAGAAAGGTAGTGAACATTGGCTTTGCCTGGTGATCAGCGAAAAAGACACAGGCAAACCTATTGGTGTAACGGGTTTTATTGAACGTAATGAAGGCATCGCTGAGGTGGGATTTATTCTCAAACCTGAGTACCAGAGGAAAGGTTACGGAAGCGAGTCTTTAACAGAGATGATTAAATTAGCCTTTACCCATTATAACTACCATAAAGTCATCGCCACCGTGACGGCAGGAAATGAAGCCTCACGTAAAACGCTAATAAAATGCGGATTCCAACAAGAAGGCAGCTTAAGGAAAAGTTATTATCTGAATGGGCGCTGGCAAGATGACTGGCTGTTTGGATTACTCAAAGAAGAGACCCACTATTGATATTTAACTAGTCATCGACTTATCAATAGGGTAATCAGGAAATCACTTTAAGAGCGCAAGTAATGAATAAAAGTAAAATAGGTATTTTAGCGGGTATGGGGCCACGATCCACCGCCCCTTTTCTCGAAAAAGTTATCGATGAATGCCAACGGCAATATGGGGCAACCTATGATATGGATTTTCCCGAAATTCATATTATTTCTCTACCGACACCTTTTTATCCTGGTAGCGCGATTGATTCCGCGAAGATGATTGAAGCTTTACAGAGAGGGATTACCGATTTAGTAAAGAGTAACGTGAGTTTACTTTCAATCCCTTGCAATCTTGCGCATTGTTATTTTGACGAAATAAGCGAGGTTTCACAGGGTATCCCATTATTACACATCGCTGATGCGCTCTATTCTTTTCTACCACCGCCGCCATCAGCTGTCTGTATACTTGCCACCCTCCCCACCCTGGAATCCGGTTTTTATCAACAGAGGCTGGCTACCAAGGGGATCACTCTTGTCGATTCCAAGGTGTTAAGGGAAAAGACAACGGCTCTCCTTCCAGTGATTAAAGCTGAGGGCTACCACAGTGACCGCGTTCACGCTTTGTGGCAGGAAATCATCACTGAGATAGCAAAATTAGAAATTAATGAGGTTATCATCGCCTGTACTGATCTTAGTCCTCTGACCACTATAACCCATGGATACTCCATCACCTTTATTGATTCGATGGCGGCTTTAGCGGTGAAAACAGTTAGTGAGTATTTACGTCAAAGAGAGGAGCTGCCATGAAGGTAATGAAAGAACTGAAGGCAAAATATCCCAGCGCACTCGCCTGGGGATTTGGGGATAGTGCTGCAATGGCAGATGAACTTTCCCATCATATCGTCGCTGGGCGTAAAACCGCTTCCTGCGGTTCACTTGCTGCCTACCTAAGTGAGGAATTACCTCCCACTGTGGGGAGCTACCATATTATCCTCAATGGTCGCGAAGAGCCCGTTTGTGTAATTCGTATCATTGCGATGCGGATTGTGACGTTCGATAAGGTAGAGGCTGAATTTGCCTATAAAGAAGGCGAGGGTGATCGTAGCCTGAATTATTGGCGACAGGAACATGAAGCCTTCTTTACCCGAGAAGGAAGTTTCAGCCCAACCATGGAACTTGTCGCGGAAGAGTTCGAATTAGTCGAAGTTGTCTAAGATTACTTCAAGAGTATCTTTAGCCCAAGCAAGCCTAATAGCCCTGCACTAAGACGATCTATCGTCACTTTACAGCTTAGGTAAAAACGACGCAGGGTAGCGCGACTTAGGATCAAGGCGACAAAAATAAACCAGACGAAATCGATTAAGAACGTCATTCCCGGCACCATAAAATAGAGCGTCGTCGATAAATGAGGTTGGAGCAATGGGGTAAATAGGCTCGCAAAGACAATGGCTGTGTTTGGGTTACTGAGTTGCGTAAACAGTCCACTGAAAAAAGCTTGGCGGAAAGTCAGCACAGAGATAGCTGAAGGCTTGCCTTTTGCTCGCGGTTTTTGACGTAACATGTTGACTGCGCTGACTAGCAAGTAACCGCCGCCCAGAACTTTCAAAACATTATGCAGTTCCGGAATCATTGTTAACACTGCATGTAATCCTGACAGAGCAGCCAGTGCAAAAACCATTGCCCCAGCCCCTAAGCCAATGGCCACTCCGAGTGAGGCGTAAAAAGATGAGGAAAGCGCAACGCGGGTAGCGAGCAAAAAACTCGCACCGGGGCTCATTGCGCCAACGGCAATAGCCAAAGCGATCGTACCAAGCTGAAATAATTCGCTGTTCACGTTTCCCCTCAGTTATTTTTTCGCCTAGATGCGTAATCACTTATATCGGTTGATAACCCTGCCAAGCAGGACGGTCAAGTTGCCCCTCAGCCATTGGGGTTAAGTGCAGATAGCCCTCCCCAACTTTATCGAGTAATAAGCAATTATCAACGTCTTTAAGGTTATCTTTATGCTGATGCGCTGCCCCGGATAATAACCGACTTAATGCCTGTTTTTTTGCCTGCTTCGCATCTTCAGCGACAAATAGTCCAAATTCATGGAGCTCAGCCAGCGTGTCGGAACGGTAAGCTCCGACATTGACGAAAAAAAGCTTCTGTGACGTCGTCGAGGGGGTAGCTTGTAAACTCACACTGTAGCCATCAACCCACGTGATCTGGGTGTAGCCATCAAGATGAACTTTATTTTTATCCCCAAACCATGCCTTTTTTAACGTTGGCCAGGCTTCCTCAGGCGTGTTGGCTGCCACAAATTGAATATCATGGACTTCAATATTCGACTTCCCGGCATTGCCCCCAAGATAGAACATATATAAATTCACTCAAATCTCCCAATATCGACTCGATTTCGTCTCGTATTTTATATAATTGCCGCTTAGTATAGTGACTATAAGAATATCTTATCACAGCCATTTAAAGAGGATCGTATGGCGCAACCTTCGTACCAGCCCCCCTCCCAGCGTCAGTATTATCACGAATTTTTACGCGGTGCGACAATGGTCATTCCGGTAATGATTGGTGTGCTTCCTTTTGGCCTATTATTAGGCGCTCAAGCGGCTCAAAAAGGATTGTCTGTCGGTTTATTAAGTATGATGACCGGCTTGAATTTTGCCGGGGGATCAGAGTTTGCCGCCGTTGCGCTATGGAGTTCCACCCCGCCGCTCATCACTATTGTCTTGGTCAGTATGCTAGTAAACAGTCGCCACTTAGTGATGGGCGCCGCCCTTGCGCCCTATATTAACCATTTGCCTCGTCGAAAAGCTCTAGCCGCATTATTCTTTATGTGTGATGAAAATTGGGCGCTCGCCATGGCAGATGCCACCCGCCGTCGTGCGGCAGGACAAGAACCCGCCTTCAGCTTGAGCTTCTATTTCGGTTTGGCGGTTACCCTTTGGACAGTCTGGCTAATCTCGACCACCTTAGGGGTAATACTGGGGCCTGAGCTCGGTGATATAAGCCGTTGGGGCTTTGATATGGCATTTCCTGCGGTATTTTTTGTTTTACTAAAAGGGATGTGGAAAGGGTTGCGCTGTGCAATCCCTTGGCTAGTGAGTTTACTCAGCGCTGGCTTTGCTTATCATTATTTGCCTGGGGCGGCCTATGTCCCGATTGGCGCCATTACCGGTATTATTACTATTGTATTAATGGGAGCTAAGGTGTGAATATTTTACCTGTCGCGACCATTTTACTGATGGCGTTGAGTACCTACTTTACCCGCATTATCGGCTATTTATTACTCCGTAATCGCCAGCTCAGTCCGCGTATGCAAGCCGTAATGGATGCTGCCCCCGGTTGTGTATTAATCACTATTATTTCGCCCTATTTTGTCACCGATAAACCCGCCGATCTTCTGGCGTTAGTCATTTCACTCTTAGCAGCATCACGCTGGGGCCTTTTACCCGTGGTGGTTATTAGCGTGGTAAGTACAGCGGTGTTACGGTTTTTATTGTAGTGGCAAAAAGAGAGGGGCATTGCCCCTCGTTGAAGTTTTATAAACTCTCTCTGGCCCATGATGACGTTAGTCGATATTCAACTACTTTAGGGTTTCACGGACTGTTTATATCTCTTCAGGTCTCTTGATATTTCAACAGCCAAAGAGGCTAACCAATGGTTAGAAACCCGATAAGATAACTTTCCCCTTAGCCTTACCCGATTCGATTAGTTGATGTGCTTGCGTTAAGTTCTCAACATTAATAGGTCCCAATACCGTATCCATTGTCGTCTGCACTTTCCCCTCCTCAACCAAAGTCGCGAGCTGATGTAAAATCTCGCCTTGTTGCGCCATGTCTTTCGTTTCGAACATAGAACGAGTAAACATTAACTCCCAGTGGGTGGAAATAGATTTAGGCTTTAACGGCATGATATTGAGGCTTTCTGGATCATCAATTAAGCCAAATTTACCTTGAGGGGCAATAAGGTCTGCAATCTGCTGCAGATAAGTCTCTGTCGCGTTCGTTGAAAAGACATAATCTGGCTGGGCTAGTCCTAATTGCGCCAATTGTTCCTCTAGCGGTAAGTGATGATTGATCACATAGTCAGCGCCTAATGCTTTCACCCAATCTTGAGTCTCCGGGCGAGAGGCGGTCGCAATCACTGTCATCACTGTTTTGGCTTTGAGTAATTGAATGGCAATTGAGCCGACACCGCCGCCACCGCCAATAATTAAGATGGACCCACTCGATTGCTGAGTGATACCGAAGCGATCGAAAAGCATCTCCCAAGCAGTCAGTGCAGTAAGCGGTAGCGCTGCAGCCTCTTCATTCGATAATGACTTAGGGACAAGACTGATAATACGTTCATCAACTGCTTGATATTCAGCATTACTCCCTTCACGGGTTAAATCACCGGCATACCAGACTCGGTCACCCGCAGTGAAGTTTTCGACCTCGCGACCGATTTCAACCACTTCTCCCACCGCATCCCATCCTAAGATGCCCCGAGAATGTGTCGGGATGGATCCGTTCCTCACTTTGGTATCTACCGGATTGACTGATATTGAAGAAATTTTCACCAATACATCCCGTGTATTAAGCTCTGGGTGTGGGGTTTCAATCTCAAAGAATTGATCGGTGGCCTGACCCGTTGTTGGGGATAAACACGATATCGCCTTCATTGTAATCTCCTGTTGTTTTCCCCCATAATAGTTCAATAAAAAAATTCGGTTATACCCACACTTTTGGGTACTAGTTACATAAAAGGTACTATTGGATGGCTAAAATCAAACACTCAAGATTTGACTGCACACCAGGTTGTTCGGTCGAAGCAGCAATAGGCCTATTGGAAGGAAAATGGAAAAGTATCGTTCTGTGGCATTTACTTACGGATGAAGTGCTGCGGTTTAGTGAACTTCGCAAACGAATCCCAGTTGTTACCCCGAACGTACTGACTCGACAATTACGAGAACTGGAAGAAGATGGGCTGATTGTTCGTAAGGTGTTCGCCGAAGTCCCCCCACGAGTCGAATACCGGTTGTCGCCCTTAGGTAAAACCTTAGCTCCGATATTAGAAGCATTAAAAGCCTGGGGTGACGAAAATATCGACCTCTACGGTAAGGCGGTTCAGAAGTGATGTTTGAGTAATATAACCAATTGCTTAGGTTAAATTGGGGGTAAAAATTTAGGTAAGGATTTCAACTTAATACCTAAATTTTAAAAACTTGGTGTTATTGTCGCAAACTTTACTATCTGACGATGTTAAATGTGGGATAGATATAAAGCGAGTTTACTCATCTCTATTCAGTTAATTCATACCTTGATGCTGTAGCGGACGAAATCCTCCAGAACTGCCAGCCGATCGTAGAGCACCCGTGCTGGATTGGATTCACGTGTAATCCAGTAAACTTTCGCCCATGATTTATCCTTAGCCTCGTCCCGGATAGCTTCTATAAGTGACTTTCCAGCTCCGATGCCTCGCTTTTTCTCGTCAACATACAAGTCTTCCAGATAGCAGAGTGGGCGCGTCACCCAAGCACCTTCGTGCAAAACAAAGATGGCAAAGCCGATAATATCTCCATCCATTTCAGCAACTCTACACATCAGGGGGGAATCTGAGGACAAAGCACGATTCCAAGTAGATAAGGTGATTGATCCATCTAGATCACATCCTGCAAAGGTTAGATATTTCCTCCACAAAGTGATCCACGCCTCGTGGTCTTCTGCTTTAACCTCACGAACGTTGATACCCATCTTTTATCCTCATATCAGTTTTCAAATACTGGTAGTAAACACCTAATATTTTGTAATGTTAACTTTTTCGATAGCGCTCTCTAACATAAGGTGATATTGCGCGCTTTACTCAAACGCTCACAGATCCGCTCGGCTGATTGTCCCTATTAAAAAAGCCCAGTCTGCTTTCAATTA
This sequence comes from Tatumella ptyseos, assembly GCF_030552895.1. Classification (NCBI taxonomy): domain Bacteria; kingdom Pseudomonadati; phylum Pseudomonadota; class Gammaproteobacteria; order Enterobacterales; family Erwiniaceae; genus Tatumella; species Tatumella ptyseos. The sequence continues at coordinate 3,099,633 of NZ_CP130649.1, forward strand.
GCAAAACTGAGCTTTTTATTTTACAACTAGTTTGTCATCCAATAATCAATGTAAACAGACAATAAAGTATCATACTCAAATTGCAGTAAGTAACTGATTTTTCATTCCAAAGTAAACAATAAAATTTCATACTAGATGCTATTTATTATTTACAATTATGAATTTAGGAACAATAAAGTATCATACTAAATTGTTCCAATCATGGAATTTTCATCTTGTTTTAGGGCAACTCGGATAATCCGATCTCTCTTAAAAAGGCATTATGGGTATCTTTAGATTGTTTAATTTCTTCAGCAATTTTTTGAAGATTTTTATTAACCTCTGTCAAATCAATCTCTTTTTCAGCTTCTGAAGTATTAATATATCTAGAGATATTAAGATTGTATTCATTTTTATTCTTTATCTCATCCAAACTTACACGTTTTGAATAACGCTCTTCTTCTTTACGATATTGATAGGTATCAACAATTCTCTCAATATCTTGTTCGCGTAAGTAATTTTGTTTTTTACCTCTTTCGAAGTAATCAGCAGCATTGATAAACAGGACATCATCAAATTTCTTGCAGCGCTTTAAGATTAAAATACATACAGGAATGCCTGTTGAGAAAAACAGATTTGCTGGTAGTCCAATTACTGTATCGATATGACCATCATCAATGAGTTTTTGTCGTATTTTTTGCTCAGCTCCTCCACGGAATAACACTCCATGTGGCAAGATAATAGCCATGACTCCATCATCTGCTAAAAAATGGAAACCATGCAACAGGAATGCAAAGTCAGCAGCCGATTTAGGGGCCAAACCGTAATCTTTAAAGCGAAAATCTTTAGCTAAAGCTTCAGTCGTATCCCATTTTAAACTAAATGGTGGATTAGCTACAATGGCATTAAATGTAATTTTCTTAGATGGATTTAGCTCATTTAGAATATCCCAATCATTTGCTAAAGTATCACCATGGAATATTTGAAACTCAGTATCTTTTACGCCATGTAAGAGCATATTCATACGGGCTAAGTTATAGGTGGTAATGTTTTTTTCCTGACCGTAAATTTTACCTACCTTGCCATTATGCTCTTTTACTTGATTACGTACATTTAGTAATAATGAGCCCGAACCACAAGCAAAGTCTAAGATCCGATCTAAAGATTTTTTATAACCAGTACTAGGGTCTTGACTATCTAAAGATACAATTCGAGATAAAATTGTCGATATCGGTTGTGGTGTATAGAATTCACCTGCTTTTTTACCAGAACCTGATGCAAATTGTGCAATTAAGTATTCGTAAGCATCACCTAATGTGTCATTATTTGTTGAGAAATTAACAAGCTTTTCTTCAATACTACTAATGATTGAGCATAGTTTGGTATTGCGTATCTTGTAATCTTTACCTAATTTTTCAGAGTTAAGATTAATCTCAGAGAAGAGACCATTAAAACTACGTGCGAAAGATTGTTCTTCAATGTATTTAAAACCAGCATTTAATGTTTTAAGTAGATCATCATGTTGAGTACGTGCAAGTTCTGCAATATTACTCCATAAGAATTCGGGTTTAATCACATAGTGAATTAAACTTCTCATACTATCTTCAAAGTCAGCCACATCTTCAGCATTATTGGCATACCAAATATTAAGTGATGTCTGCTTAACTAAACCATCATCATTTTTAATTGGTTTTGGATAATCTTGCCCGAGTTCTTTAGCAGCAGCTTCTTCATAGTTCGCAGATAAATAACGCAAGAATAGGAATGACAACATGTAATCCCGAAAGTCATCTGCATTCATTGAGCCACGTAATTGGTTTGCAATGTCCCAAAGTAAGGCACCAAGTTTTTGCTGTTCCTGTTCGGTCATGACTGAATTTCCTGTGGGGTAGCTGTTTGAGTAGATGTAGATGTGGCTAGCTGAATAGCCTCACCGACAGTAGGTAACTGAAATGGATAGTTTTCTAAAAATGCATTTAGAATATCTTTAAATAATTTTTGATTATCAGGTAGCATGTTTCGTGGCTCATATACGGAATATTGACCATGACTCATCAAGTTTAACGCACGTGAAAAAAGTTTCTCATTATCAATATCTTTCATACAAAATGAAAAATCTTCAGCCCCAAAAAAAGAAGCGGTTTTTTCCATAATACTACGTAAAATATTAAAATGATAAGTATAAAGTTTCGATGGAATAGCATGAGCAGCTTCATGTAACTCTTTTAACATAGCAACATGGTAGAAAAAGGGTGTATCGCCTGTAGTTTGTAACTGGTATTCATTTGTAAGTTTATTCTTGTACAGAAAATAGCATTTATGATTATGATTTTTTATTTCATTGGTCATAATATTGAAGAAGAGGCCATGATGCGTAGAGATTAGTACTTTGACATTATCTTGTGCTTCACGTAATAAAATAGCTAAATCACTTGCTATAGCAATCACATTATTCTCATCTAATGATGAAATAGGATCATCAATATAAATATAGCTAACCCAGTCATAGCCTTCTTGTCCATCAATAGCTAATTCGCAGATTGCTAAAAATGTACACCAAATGAATAAATTTTCTTCTCCACGAGAGATTTTAATGTTATCAACTGTACAAGTAGATAATTCAGAAGAGTTATAAGGTTTGTAAATTTCATTTCGACTGAAAGAGACAGTCCGAACATCCTCACCTTTTACTGGTTCATATTGAATCTTAAAATCAAAGTCTGCAAATTTTATTAAATGGGCTCTAATTTTATTTTCTAAATCAATCTCTTCATCAAAAACATTGAAGAATTTTGAATATTTATTTAAACAAAGTTTACGATTAGTATCATCTTCTAAGTCATTATCCCAAGTAAATAAATCTTCAGTGAAAGCATTAAAATAAAGAGTATCTCCTTTGCTAGTCCTATTCCTTACTCCTATCATTTTTCCTTTATTTTTAAACTCCATTGATAGACGAGTTTTTCCTGTACCGTTATAAGCGTAAAGAAGTATGTAATCTTTACTTTGCAAGTCACTTCTAAAAAGCTCAACTATTCTGTTCATAGTTTTATATTTTTTAATACTTCTTTGATTACTCATGCGCAAATTTCCTCAACTACTGGGAATAATTGTTGCATTAAGCCTATCTTATGTTTTTTAAGTTGCTCAATATAATTTGTCTGATTGGAAATTAAACTATCAAGTGAAGTAAAGCAGCAAGCAACTTTTTCTTGCTCTAGAAGAGATGGCTGCATAACATTTATTGATAAAAACTTATCAATAGAAATATTATAACGACCTGCTCTAGCACCCTCATTTACAATTTTCTTAATTTCACTTTCATAGGTTTTAGACTCGAAAAAATACTCCCAAAAAACTGGATTTTGATTTTTTTCAAAGCGGAAACATTTATAAATAGGTGAAACGATTCCACTTTCATAAAGAGAAAGTCTTTTAATCGTTCCATAGGTTGAATTTTTAGTGATTCGATCGTTATATACAAAATCATTCTTTTTTAAAACGATATACCGCTCAGTATTGTCTCCAGCAACTTTTTTTAAGAAATAATCCGCTTGAGAAACTACTCCATGTTCATTAGAAAGAGATAAAACTTTAATTTCATCACCTGTAGAATTTTTCTTCTTAACAGGTTTAGCAATTTCAGACAGCTCAATGCCCTTCCATTTTTGACTAAATTTTCCTAATCTTAACTTCGGTAAATTTTCTCCATTTTTAGGAAAAAGCAGTTGTAGAAGGCCAGTTCTGTGTTCTTTATAAAGTTTAAGTTTGAATGATGAACTTTCTATAAGCTTATCTAGAGATGAAAGAAAATCAGCTATTTTACGCTGTTCATCTGCTGAAGTTGGGAGATATATTTTGATCCCAGATAGTCTTCCAGCGGAAATACCTAGAACTTTAGTACCTTGTGATTCTTTTTGAATTTGTTGACGCAAATATCTTGAACTAAATAAATAGCTCGAAAATCCTGTAATAAGTGAATTATCTATCTTTCTAGCTAATAAAGTATGGGTACCAGATATAACTTTTTCATTATTCAAATTTATGATTTCGATATGTTTTCCGACATCTTTCAAATCTTCGGATGCATCAGCGAAAATTATGTCTCCCACTTGACAGTAATTATCAGGAGAAATTTTATCTAAATTTACATTTGCATTCACATATGGAACTTCTTCTAACTCTATATTGAATAAAGTTGAAAATTTAGTATGAATATCACCATAGTGTATATTTTTAATATTGCCTGATTTGTAATTTAAAAATTCTCTTGAAAAACTATTGGTAGTTTTAAAAGTAAACAAAGATTTAAAAGGCCTAACCTTCCAACCTAAATCCTCTTTAAATTCATAAAAGCGGATTCGTGGGAAATACTGTTCTTCATCATTTTTCAGTAATTGATTATTTAACATGTGCACCCCACCCAGAAATTTCACGCCCATTAGCACGTTTTTGCATTGGTTCAGTTAAATCCTGTATTAAAGCTTTACGAGTTTTACTACGTTCTTTCCAGCCTAAGCCAAGCGGGGAAAGTAACTCATGTAGTAAATCATTATCTAAAATCATGAGAGCTAGTGTTGCATCAACAAAGAGTCTGAGAGCTTCATCTTCTAAACCATATTTTTCAGCGATTTCTTCAATTTTATAGTCAGTTTTTTCTAGTTTAAATTGCTCAAAACCACATTTGATATCTTCTACACTCAAACCTTCACCGATTTTTAAACTGAAGATATATTCCTTGATATCTTCAGCATCATCGACAAACTTAGCATCGCTGCTAATTAGATTGAGCAGCTCTTCACGGGTCATACTCTGTTTTTCAGGTGATGTATGGCTGTAATCACTAATCAGTTTCATGATGTAGTCATAGTCAATCATTGCAGAGTTAAATAAGACAAATTCAAAATCAACTTGCTGTACTGTCTCATCTGAGACATTATCTGGATTGTCTTGCTTTGGCTTTAAACGCTTTGCAGTCTCTAAGTAAACAGATTGAAAACTTCTCAATTCATCTTTAGGCATAATCTTATTGATAGATTCAGTTTGCTCTTCAGTTAAATCTGTGTATTGACTTAATTGAGTTTGTAAGCGTTGAATTTCTTTGAATTTATTAATAAATTCAGCTTTTGCGGTATCGCCTTGTAAGTTAATAACTTCTTCAGGGGTGGTTGGTAGCCCTTTTGATTGCATGAACGTATCGAGTTTCTGTTTAGCAACAGCAAGTTTAGCAATTACTTGTGTAGCTGATTCAACTAGCCAGATTTCTTTAATATGATCGTCTTTTTCTAAGTTGGAAAATAATTTTACTGACTCATCAACAGCAGACTCTAAGCCTCGGAAGTCGATAATTGTCCCATAAGGTTTAGAATCATTTAAGACTCGATTCGTTCGTGAAAATGCTTGAATTAAACCATGATATTTTAGGTTTTTATCGACATATAAAGTACTAAGATATTTAGAATCAAAACCTGTAAGCAGCATATCAACTACAATCGTGATATCAATTTTCTGTGCTTGAGGAAAAGCCTGACTATTTGGATATATCTGATCTTTAATGCGCTGTTGAACATCTTGATAGTAATTATCAAACTGTGCCAAGCTGTGACTGGTACCAAATTGAGCGTTATAATCATTGATGATTGTAGTTAAAGCTTGCTTTTTTTCATTTGGCTTATCTAAGTTATCTAATTGCTCATTTGGTAAATCTTCAGATAGCTGTTTGACATCAGCATCACCTTCGGCAGGAGGAGAGAAAACGCAAGCAATATTTAATACGTGGTAATCTGGATTGGTTTCTAATAATTCTTCTTGTTTTGTCTTAAATAAATGGTAATAACTAATTGCATCATTAATTGAGCTTGTTGCAAATATGGCATTAAACTTTCGCTCATGAGTTGCGTGATGATGCTTATTAAGAATGGCTTCAACAATTTTTTCTTGGGTTATAGGATCACCCACACGAGCTGTAATAGGTTTATTTTGATCAACCTGAGCAGCACGAAAATATTCAATATTAAACTTTAAAACGTTTTGATCTTCTATTGCATGAGTAATGGTATATGCGTGTAACTGTTGTTGAAAAATATCTTTTGTTTCAGCGTAACTTGCTTCTCTTCCATCTATCCTTTGCACCGTTGAATTTTTTCCAAAAATAGGTGTACCAGTAAATCCAAATAGTTGTGATTTAGGAAAAAACTTTTTGATTGCTTGATGATTTTCACCAAACTGTGAACGATGACACTCATCAAAAATAATTGCGATTCTTTTATCTTGAAGAGGTTTTAATTGTTCTTTAAAGCTTGGAGATTTTGAACGTGAATTCTTAGTTTTTTTAAGATTGTCTGACTGATCATTTAACGCAAGCGCTAACTTTTGAATTGTGGTTACAATGACCTTATTACTATAGTTCGTAGAAAGTAGGCGTCGAACTAATGAAGCTGTATTGGTATTTTCCTCAACGCATCCGTCTTGGAATTTATTGAATTCTTCACGTGTTTGACGATCTAAGTCTTTGCGATCAACCACAAATAAGCATTTTTCAATATCGGGATTATCTTTAAGTAAAGTTGATGCTTTAAATGAAGTTAAAGTTTTACCACTACCTGTAGTATGCCAGATATATCCATTACCACGATTTTGTTTAATCGTTTCGATGATCGCTTCAACAGCATATATTTGATAAGGCCGCATGATCAAGATTTTTTGTTCTGTCGTTACTAGAACCATATAACGGCTGATCATTTTTCCTAGTTTACATTTATTTAGAAACTTTTCAGAAAACTCATGCAAATCATTGACTTTACGATTATCAGGATCAGCCCATTGATAAATTGGTAAAAACTGTTCGTCAGCATTGAAGTTGAAATGTTGCTCTTGGTTATTGCTAAAATAATAAGTTTGCTTTTGATTGCTAACAATAAATAATTGCATGAACACAAATAGAGTATTGGTATAACCATTACCAACATCATTTTTATAGTCCACAATTTGTTGCATTGCACGACGAGGAGAAATATCTAAGGTTTTAAGTTCAATTTGAACTAAAGGTAAGCCATTAATTAAAATAATAACATCGTAACGATGATGACTATTCTGAGAATTTACACGGAACTGACGGATGACTTCAAATTCATTTTTACACCAGTCTTTTGTGTTAACTAGAGTGTAATAAAGAGGCGTACCATCTTCTCGGTCAAAAACATGCTGTACTCGTAACCGTTGAGAACAAGCGAATACATCAGAGTTAATATTTTCTTGTAATAAGCGCTCAAATTCAGCATCTGTAAGCTGAACTTGGTTTAACTCATTAAACTTATTCCGAAAATTAGCATTGAGTGAGTCTAGATCATGAATTTCATTTTTTTTATATTTTAACTCTTCAAGCTTAGCTATAAGTGAATTTTCGAGATTGTTTTCGGAGCTAGACATGTTATTTCATAGGGTATTAGAAAGTTAAAGAGGATTATTCCTTAAAATTTTAAGAATTTCAAGATATAGATTATCATGTAGATAATTAAATCGAAACTCTGTTTCTTTAAGGTGCAAATAAAAGGTCTTTTTGGGAACGCCATTAAACTTTGTGAGTCGTCTTTTAGTATAGCTCCAAAAACTCTCAATTCCGTTAATATGACTTTCCCCTCTAACAAATTCATTGGCCCCATGGTGAACCCTAAAATGCTTATCAAAGCCTAAATCAACCAAGCCATCATAACCCCGCCATCCATCAGAATGAATCACAGATTCAGGATCAATTTTTCATCGAATGATGCCTTGTAATGTTGCTTTTGAACAATCAGAGACAATTTCTGTATATACTTTACCTTCTCGTTTCAAAAGTCCAAAGACAATCGTTTTTCCACTCGCCCCACGTCCTCTTTTTCCTCTTACTCTTTGTGCTCCGAAGTAAGACTCATCCACTTCAATGGCTCATGATAAAGGAGAGGATTGCTCACAAACTTCGGCTAATCGTGCTCTTATTTTTAGAAAAATGGTATTAACAGATCGAGTAGAAATATTTGTCAAAATAGCGGTATTGATTGCTGTTAAATCCATCGAAAAATAGGTAATGCTACCAACTTGCTGATTTAGTGTATGATATCTATTTTGAGCTTATAACATGGCTTCCCTACCTATTCATTGTCCTGCTTGTTCTGCAACTAAAGGTGTCGTACGTAACGGTAAAAGCACTTCCGGCCATCAACGTTATCTCTATCAACATTGCCGTAAGACATGGCTGCTCTCTTTCACTTATGCCGCTTCTTATCCGGGTAAGCCTCAACAAATTATCGACATCGCTATGAATGGCGTCGGGTGTCGGGCAACAGCAGAAATTATGGGAATTGGACTCAATACGGTTCTTCGCCACTTAAAAAACTTAAACCACTCTCAGTAACAACGAGACTTAACCCCGGTGCTGAAGTCATTATCTGTGCAGAGCTTGATGAACAGTGGGGTTGGGTAGGCTCCAAGTCTCACCCTAGATGGCTGTTTTATGCCTATAATAAACAGCATAAGTCGGTCATTGCTCATGTATTCGGAGAAAGAAATCTGGATACACTGGAACGTTTGCTGGCTCTACTCTCTGAGTTCGATATCGTGGTCTGGATGACAGATGGTTGGCCGGCTTACGCGAAAAGACTGAAGAGAGAGATACATACTAATAGTAAACGTTTTACTCAACGTATTGAACGGCATAACCTAAACCTAAGGCAGCATATCGCTCGTTTAGGGCGCAAGACGTTATCGTTTTCAAAGTCGGTTGAATTGCATGATAAGGTAATAGGGTATTACGTAACTTTAAATCACTACCAATAAATTGGAGTCACCACCGGAATTTCTTTACTTTTCCAATAACGTCGTTCGATTTCTAGCTTTTCAATTGTACGGATATTTTCAAGGTCTTTCTGATATTTAGCCTGTATACTAAATCGAGGATTTATAGGGTCGGAACTGAATACATAAAAATCCGTACTCATTATCTGCTTAATGCCTCTAACGGCTGGGTGTGGAATAAAATTTAAATCGGCAATTTCTTCAGTTTGTTCTATTCGAAGAGGGAATTGTTCTCGTATATTTTGAATAAATGGATTCCATTCTAAAATTAAGAAAATAGCAAGCTCTAAGTCTAATAGTAAATGGTGTGTCCGCTTCGTTTTATGACCATAAACTCGATGAGAGCGACCACGTGACGATAGATCACGGACAGTCAACCAAGGTTTATATGATGAGAATTCACCATCACCTCGACCATCTTTGATCTATTTCTGTTGTTGTTGGACTGATAGCATAAAAAAACACCTGTTGTGTTCATTTGAAATGAGCATAACAGGTGTTCATAAAACAAACAATATAGTATGATACTTTATTGTTTAGTGTGAGACTTTATTTTCTGCTCACAATAATCAAAGCACTATCCGCGCTTAGCTTTACTCTACCGTTACCGATTTCGCTAAATTACGAGGTTGATCGACATCTGTTCCTTTAATCAGCGCAATATAGTAAGAAAGCAGCTGCAGTGGGATGGTATAGATGATCGGAGCAAGCACCTCTTCGACATGTGGCAGTGGGATAATTTTCATATTCGGGCTATCACTAAAGCCGGCATCTTGATCGGCGAAGACATAGAGTAAACCACCGCGAGCCCGTACCTCTTCAATGTTGGACTTTAGCTTTTCCAGTAGTTCGTTATTTGGCGCAACAATAATAACCGGCATATCGGCATCAACTAAAGCCAACGGCCCGTGTTTTAGCTCGCCCGCCGCATAAGCTTCGGCATGAATATAAGAGATCTCTTTAAGCTTTAATGCCCCTTCCATGGCGATAGGGTATTGATCGCCACGACCTAAGAACAAGGCATGATGTTTGTCAGAAAAATCTTCCGCTAGACTCTCAATGTTCTTATCTTGCGAGAGTATTTGTTCAATACGCCCCGGTAAGGCTTGTAGTGCATGAATAATCTCGTGTTCCACCGCTTCAGGCTTACCATTCAGGCGAGCCATCTGTGCCACCAGCATTAAGAGTACGGTTAATTGGGTAGTGAACGCTTTGGTCGAGGCGACGCCGATCTCGGTACCCGCCTTGGTCATTAACGCCATATCCGACTCGCGTACCAAAGACGAGCCGTTGACATTACAGATTGTCAGCGCGCCTAAGTAGCCAATCTCTTTGGATAAACGAAGGGCTGCAAGGGTGTCCGCCGTTTCGCCGGACTGCGATAAGGTAATCAGTAGGCTATCGGGACGTACCACCGATTTACGGTAACGAAATTCCGAGGCAATCTCGACATCGCACGGAACACCAGCAATAGCCTCAAACCAGTAACGGGAGACTAAACCGGAGTTATAAGAGGTTCCACAGGCAACAATTTGAATATGCTTGGCGCGAGAGAGTAGCGCAAGACCTGACTCCCCTAATTCGCTTAGATCAATTTGCCCGTCATGGAAACGACCTTGTAGAGTATTCTTAATCGCGATCGGTTGCTCGTAGATCTCTTTTTGCATGTAGTGACGGTAAAGACCTTTATCGCCAGCATCATATTGAGCAGACGATTCGATGACTGCGCGAGTCACTGGCGTTTCGTCACGTTGGAATAGGGAGACGGTGCGGCGAGTTACTTCAGCGACATCACCTTCCTCTAAAAAAATAAAACGACGGGTGACCGGTAATAACGCCAGCTGGTCAGATGCCACAAAATTCTCACCCACCCCTAAACCAATCACTAATGGGCTGCCAGAACGTGCAGCGACCAGAACTGAAGGGTCATTGCTATCCATAATCACCATGCCATAGGCACCGCGTAATAATTTAATCACGCGTTGTACCACTTCACGTAAGCTACCACCATGCATTTTCTGCTGCTGGTGGATTAAGTGAGCAACCACTTCGGTATCGGTTTGTGAGGTAAAAACATAGCCATCGGCCAGCAGCGCTGGGCGTAACTCATCGTGATTTTCGATGATACCGTTATGTACCAGTACAATATTATGAGAAACATGTGGGTGAGCGTTCACTTCGGATGGAACACCGTGTGTGGCCCAACGTGTATGCGCAATACCAGTGCCGCCTGTGACGGGTTGTTGCTCAACTGCATCCACCAGCGCCTGCACCTTACCTAAACGACGAAGACGCGTTAAATGCCCCTGTTGGTCAGCCACTGCCAAGCCCGAAGAGTCATAACCGCGATACTCTAGACGGCGTAGGCCTTCTAATAAAATTTCAGCAATATCACGTTGTGCTACCGCACCCACTATTCCACACATAACATTATCCTAAACTGTTTGAATGTAAGCCGTTTTTACGAGTTACTTTTCTTTCTTGAGGGCTGCCAACCGGCTTTGCTTAACTGCTCTTTGGGGTTGTAGGCCAACGATGCTGAGGCTATATCACGCATCACCGTGGTACCTGCAGCAATAGTCACGCCGTCACCGACCGTAACCGGTGCAATAAGTTGAGTATCTGATCCCACAAAGACATGATCACCGATCACCGTTTGGTACTTATATTTACCGTCGTAATTACAGGTAATGGTTCCTGCACCAATATTGACATCACTGCCAATAGTCGCGTCGCCAAGATAGCTTAAATGACCAGCTTTCGTCCCTTTACCTAGTTGAGATTTTTTAACTTCGACAAAATTGCCGACATGAACCTCTGCCGCTAATTCAGCGCCTGGACGTAATCGTGCAAACGGGCCGACAGTACAGGCCGTACCGAGCTCGGCACCATCAATCACGCTATAGGGGCTTATTTCTGCGTTATCACCGATCACACTGTTACGGAGAATACAGCCAGCACCAATTTTGACGTTATTTCCCAGTACCACATCACCTTCGATAATCACATTGCAGTCAATTTCAACATCACGACCATGAGTTAAATGACCACGAAGATCGAACCGCGAAGCGTCACGTAACATAACACCCGCCAATAATAACTGCTCTGCACGGTCGTGTTGATAAATACGTTCTAATTGTGAGAGCTGTAAGCGATTATTCACCCCTTCCGTTTCACTCTGCTTCGTCGGATGAACCGCACAGATTTCACGTCCTTCGCGGTGAGCAAGCTCAATAATATCGGTGATATAATATTCACCCTGCGCATTGTTATTCGTTAGCTGACTCAACCAACGTTTTAAGTCTCCACCGTTGGCCAATAAAATACCCGTATTGACTTCTTTTATGGTCAACTGCTCGGCTGAGGCATCTTTCTGCTCAACAATACCGGTTATTGTATCGTGATCACGCAGAATACGACCATAACCGGTTGGAGTATCGGTTATGACTGTCAATAAGGCGATGCCACCATGAGGTTTCGAGGCATGTAAACGGCGTAAAGTATCAGCGGCGATTAGCGGAACATCACCGTAAAGCATTAAAATGTCTTCATCATCACTGAATGCAGGGGCAGCTTGTTGCATGGCATGGCCGGTACCTAATTGCTCTGCTTGATAAACCCAATGCAGGTCGGGGTCGGCTAAATGGCTTTTTAATAATTCGCCACCATGGCCATAAACAAGATGGATTTTTTTTGCTTCAAGGACTTTGGCTGTATCAATGACGTGCTGCACCATCGGTTTACCTGCCAAGTGGTGTAACACTTTTGGAAGGTCGGAATACATCCTTGTCCCCTTGCCTGCTGCAAGGATCACCACACTCATCGCTTTACTAGACATACAGATCCTAATTCGTTTGATTCGCTTGAAGAGATAATCACTTTACTGCACAGGATACACCATATTTCTCTTACCAAAATTAGATATTGTGAAGAAAAATAGCTAAAAAAAATGCCAGCCGGTAAGGGCTGGCATGATTCAGAGCACTAGGCCTGATTACATCGCTTTTCTGGTCAGTTCAATGACCCGCAGCTTGGCAATCGCTTTCGCCAGTTCCGCAGAAGCCAGAGCATAATCAACATCAGTGTTGTTTTTACTCATAGACTCTTCAGCTTGACGCTTCGCTTCAAGCGCCTGCGCTTCATCTAACTCTTCGCCACGAATCGCGGTGTCCGCCATTACGTTAACGTCGTTAGGCTGAACTTCCAAGATACCGCCAGAGAGGTAAATAACCTCTTCGCTATTATCTTGTTTAACGATACGAACCAAACCAGGCTTAATGGCGGTCAGTAACGGGGTGTGGCCGTGGAAAATCCCTAGCTCACCTTCGCTACCTGACACCTGGATATGTTGAACAACACCAGAGAACATCTCTTTCTCTGCGCTGACAACAGTCAGGTGAAAACTTTTAGCCATAATTATTCTCCTGGAAACTGTAATTACAGTTTCTTCGCACGCTCAACGGCTTCTTCGATGGCACCAACCATGTAGAATGCCTGCTCTGGCAGGTGATCGAATTCACCTTCCATGATGCCTTTAAAGCCACGGATAGTATCTTTCAGAGAAACATACTTACCTGGTGCGCCAGTAAAGACTTCTGCAACGAAGAACGGCTGAGACAGGAAGCGCTGAATTTTACGAGCACGAGAAACCAGTAGCTTGTCGTCTTCAGACAGTTCGTCCATCCCAAGGATAGCGATGATGTCTTTCAATTCTTGGTAACGTTGCAGTAATGACTGAACGCCACGTGCCGTATCATAGTGATCTTGACCCACGATTAATGGATCCAGCTGACGACTGGTAGAATCCAGTGGGTCAACCGCTGGGTAGATACCCAGAGAAGCAATTTGACGGCTCAGTGTCACTGTTGAATCTAAGTGAGCAAAGGTGGTCGCTGGTGATGGGTCAGTCAAGTCATCCGCAGGAACGTAGACCGCTTGAACAGAGGTGATTGAACCCGCTTTAGTAGAAGTGATACGTTCTTGAAGAACACCCATCTCTTCTGCCAGAGTTGGTTGGTAACCTACTGCCGAAGGCATACGACCTAACAGTGCTGAAACTTCGGTACCGGCTAGGGTGTAACGGTAGATGTTGTCAACGAACAACAGTACGTCACGGCCTTCGTCACGGAACTTCTCAGCCATAGTCAGACCAGTCAACGCAACGCGCAGACGGTTTCCTGGTGGCTCGTTCATCTGACCGTAGACTAACGCTACTTTATCGATAACGTTTGAGTCAGTCATTTCGTGATAGAAGTCGTTACCTTCACGAGTACGTTCACCGACACCGGCAAACACTGAGTAACCTGAGTGCTCGATCGCGATGTTACGGATCAGTTCCATCATGTTTACGGTTTTACCTACACCCGCACCACCGAATAGACCAACTTTACCGCCTTTTGCAAATGGACAGATCAAGTCAATAACTTTGATACCTGTTTCCAGAAGCTCAGTGGAGTTCGCCAGCTCTTCGTAGCTTGGTGCAGCGCGGTGGATAGGGTTAACTTCCACAGTACTACCGTCTTCGTTCGTCAGCTCACCTTTCATATCGATTGGTTCGCCCAGAACGTTCATGATACGACCTAGGGTTGCTTTACCGACTGGAACCTGGATAGGTTTAGCCAGGTCAGACACTTGAAGACCACGCTTCAAGCCATCAGAAGTACCCATTGCAATCGTACGAACAACACCACCACCTAATTGCTGTTGAACTTCCAGCACTAAGCGAGCGTCGCCATTTTGAACCTCAAGAGCATTGTACACCTGTGGTACTGCATCTTGAGGGAATTCGACGTCAACGACCGCGCCGATAATCTGGACAATCTTTCCAGTTGCCATCTTGAATCCTCTACCTAATTCGTTACCTGGTTAAACCGCGGAGGCCCCCGAGACGATCTCGGTAAGTTCCTGGGTGATGCTGGCCTGACGAGCTTTGTTGTAAACCAACTGGAGCTCTTTGATCAGGTTTCCGCCGTTGTCGGTTGCAGCTTTCATCGCCACCATACGTGCGGCCTGCTCGCTGGCCAGGTTTTCCACAACACCCTGATAAACCTGAGATTCGACATAACGGCGCAGCAAAGTATCCAGCAACGCTTTCGGATCGGGTTCGTACAGGTAGTCCCAAGTTTTCGTCTTCAACTCTGCTTCGCCTTCAGCTGGCGGTAACGGCAGCATCTGGGTAACGGTTGGGGTCTGGGACATCGTGTTGTTAAATTTGTTGCTAACGACATAAAGCTTGTCGATACGGCCTTCATCGAAGGCTTGTAACATCACTTGGACTGGACCGATGATATCAGCCAGTGCAGGTTTATCGCCTAAGCCACTTGCTTGAGCAACAACGTTACCGCCAACAGCTTTAAAGAATGAGAGCCCTTTCGAACCGATAATGGCCAGATCGCTCTGAACACCTTTATCAGACCAAGCTTTCATCTCTGTCATTAATTTTTTGAACAAGTTAGTGTTCAAACCACCACAAAGCCCGCGGTCGGTAGAAACGACCAAATAGCCGACGCGCTTAACGTCACGCTCATCCAGGTAAGGGTGCTTGTATTCCAGATTTCCTAACGCTAAGTGACCGATCACTTTGCGAATAGTCTCTGCATACGGACGGCTGGCTGCCATGCGTTCCTGCGATTTACGCATTTTGGAGGCGGCTACCATTTCCATCGCTTTGGTGATTTTCTGCGTATTTTTTACGCTTCCAATCTTACTACGTATCTCTTTTGCGCCGGCCATGAGCTTCTCCTCAAAGTCAGGCGGCCTGCTTACTCAGCAAGCCGCAAGACATTACCAGGACTGGGTTTTCTTGAACGTTTCGAGGAGAGCTTTGAACTTCTCTTCGATTTCGCCGTTGTAATTACCAGATTGGTTGATTTCCTGCATCAGTTCCGCATGCTCGCGAGCAGCATAAGCTAACAGAGCAGATTCGAAGCTGCCGATTTTAGACAGTTCAACATCGCTCAGGAAGCCACGCTCAGCAGCAAATAGAACCAGACCCTGTTGAGAAACAGACATTGGCTCGTATTGCTTTTGCTTCAGCAATTCAGTCACTTTCTGACCGTGATCTAATTGCTTACGAGTCGCTTCATCAAGATCTGATGCGAATTGGGAGAATGCTGCCAATTCACGGTACTGTGCTAATGCGGTACGAATACCACCAGACAGTTTCTTGATGATTTTGGTCTGCGCTGCACCACCCACACGAGATACAGAGATCCCTGGGTTAACGGCAGGACGGATACCGGAGTTAAATAGGTTCGATTCTAAGAAGATCTGACCGTCGGTAATAGAGATTACGTTAGTCGGAACGAACGCAGAAACGTCACCCGCTTGAGTTTCGATGATTGGCAGCGCGGTTAATGAACCGGTCTTACCTTTCACTTCGCCTTTAGTGAAGTTTTCAACATACTCAGCGCTAACACGTGAAGCACGCTCTAGCAGACGAGAGTGGAGATAGAAAACATCACCAGGGAATGCTTCACGTCCTGGTGGACGACGTAGCAGCAGTGAAATTTGACGGTAAGCAACAGCTTGCTTAGACAAATCATCATAAACGATCAGCGCGTCTTCACCACGGTCACGGAAGTATTCACCCATCGCACATCCTGCATAAGGTGCAAGATATTGCAGTGCAGCAGATTCAGAAGCTGAAGCCACGACAACGATAGTGTTAGACAGTGCACCGTGCTCTTCTAATTTACGAACAACGTTCGAAATCGTTGAAGCTTTCTGACCGATAGCAACGTAAACACATTTGATGCCTGAATCGCGTTGGTTGATGATTGCATCGATCGCCATCGCGGTTTTACCGGTCTGACGGTCACCGATGATCAGCTCACGCTGGCCACGGCCGATTGGAATCATCGCATCAACTGCTTTGTAACCTGTTTGAACAGGCTCATCAACAGATTGACGGTCGATAACGCCTGGAGCAATCATTTCAACTGGAGAGAAACCGTCGTTTTCAACAGGTCCTTTACCATCGATAGGTGCACCAAGAGTGTTAACAACACGGCCTAACAGACCACGTCCAACAGGAACTTCTAAAATACGGCCAGTACACTTCACTTTCATGCCTTCGGCAAGATCAGCGTAAGGACCCATCACTACTGCACCAACAGAGTCGCGCTCTAAGTTCAGTGCGATAGCGTAACGGTTGCCGGGTAGGGCAATCATCTCACCCTGCATAACATCATTGATGCCATGAACACGGATGATCCCGTCACTTACAGAAACAATTGTACCTTCATTGTGAGCTTCGCTCACGACATCGAACTGAGCAATACGCTGCTTGATCAGTTCGCTGATTTCGGTGGAATTCAGTTGCATATGCTCCAGTCCCCTTAAGACTGCAAGACGTCTGCTAGACGATCTAGACGGCCACGGATACTTCCGTCGATGACCGTATCACCCGCACGGATGATGACGCCTGCCATTACAGACTTATCGATTTTGCAATTCAGCTTAACTTTGCGTGATAAACGTTTTTCCATCGCGGCACTGATTTTAGCCAGTTGCGCTTCATTCAATGCGCTTGCAGAGATAACGTCGACTTCCGCCGTTGCTTCATACGCATCACGTAATTGAATAAAGCTTTCCAGAACTGCAGGAAGCGCGGTCAAACGACCATTTGTAGCCATTACCTTAACCAGGTTCTGACCATGGGCATCAAGTTGATCACCGCACACAGCGTTCACCGTGGCAGCTGCTTTTTCAGAGGCGATAGCACCTGAAAGTAAATCAGCAAGCTGCGGAGTGCGAACGACTTCTGCGGCAAATGCTAGCATGCTCTGCCAGCGATCAATAGCTTGGTGCTCAACAGCAAAGTCAAAAGCTGCTTTGGCGTAGGGGCGAGCTACAGTAATAAGTTCAGACATCAGCCCCTCCCTCCTTACAGTTCAGCGACCAGTTTATCAACGATGTCGCTGTTAGCAGCTTCATCCACGGAACGCTCGATGATTTTCTCAGCTCCTGCGACAGCCAGTAACGCAACTTGCTTACGTAGCTCTTCACGGGCACGTTTACGCTCAGCATCAATTTCTGCCTGCGCTTGTGCGACGATCATAGTACGTTCAGCATCTGCTTCAGCTTTCGCATCTTCAAGAATCTGTGTACGACGTTTGTTCGCCTGCTCAATAATAACCTGAGCGTCTTCTTTGGCTTTTTTCAGCTGGTCGGTCGCATTAGCTTGCGCGATATCCAAGTCTTTCTTTGCTTGTTCTGCAGAAGATAAACTGTCAGCAACTTCTTTCTGACGTTTTTCGATAGCAGCCATAATTGGCGGCCATACGTACTTCATACAAAATAAGACGAACAGGATAAATGCGATGGCCTGGCCGAGGATTGTTGCATTAATATTCACAGCACAATGCCTCTCAATAAGTTAACTTGCTCTGCCGCTTGTCATAATAACAAGCGGCAGACTCTGTTCTTCGTTTATTGGCTTGCTTAACGCTCGCCAACAACGTTACTAGGCGACGGCAAACATCACGTAGAGACCCAGACCTACAGCGATCATAGGAATTGCATCCACTAGACCCATAACAACAAAGAATTGAGTACGCAGCAGAGGAATCAGGTCAGGCTGACGAGCAGCGCCTTCCAAGAATTTTCCTCCAAGGATGCCGATACCGATCGCAGCACCAATAGCAGCCAGACCCATCATCACAGCGGCAGCCATGTACAGCAGATCCATATTCACGTTTTCCATGACAGTCTCCAGTTTGTTTCAATCAAATCAATAATGTTGGTGTAAAAATCAATGCTCTTCAGATGCCATCGACAGATAGACAATCGTGAGGACCATGAAAATGAAAGCCTGTAACGAAATAATCAAGATGTGGAAAATGGCCCATGGCACATTCAGAACCCACTGTGACCACCACGGTAACAGACCTGCAATCAGGATAAAGATCAACTCACCCGCATACATGTTACCGAACAGACGCAGACCCAGTGAAACAGGTTTCGACAGTAAGCTAACACCTTCAAGAATCAGGTTGATAGGGATGAAGATCGGATGATTGAAAGGTTGTAAAGTAAGTTCTTTAGTGAACCCGCCTACCCCTTTCATTTTGATGCTGTAGAACAGAATCAAAATAAATACGCCCAGTGCCATCGACAATGTCACGTTTACGTCAGCTGATGGGACGACACGTAATGCTGGCAGACCTAGTACATGCTCACCAATATATGGCAGCAGGTCGATAGGTAGCAGATCCATGAAGTTCATCAAGAAGACCCAGACGAAAATTGTCAGTGCCAATGGAGCGATCAGTTTGCTTTTGCCATGGTACATATCACGTACGTTGGCATCGACAAAACCTACAACAAGCTCAATTGCCGCCTGAAGCTTACCTGGCACTCCGCTCGTTACGTTTTTAGCAACTTTACGGAACAACACCAGAAAGATCAGTCCCAGGACAACAGAAAAGAACATAGAGTCCAGATTCAGTATCCAGAATGTTGCCGGAGCGTCGTGCGCATTCACCAACTGGAAAGTACGAAGGTCAATCTGTAAATGAGTCAGATGGTGACCAATGTATTCCTGTGGGGTTGAGATTTCTCCTGCGGACATGATGCTTCTTACCCTTTTTTGTTAATTACAACCGGTGCGATAACTTGAACTACACACACCGACAACCAGCTTATTGCAAGGGGCCAAAATGCAGCCCCACACACACCTAACGCCACAATAAGCATGATGATGGTTAAAATAACCTTCATCGCTTCACCGAATGCAAAGCTCCAGGCAACACGCCCTTTTGCTGGTGATTGCCCTTGCAGGCGCCAGGCCAGAAACGTAAATAGGATATTAGGCAACCAGGCCGCTATCCCTCCTGCTAGAGCAGAAACTCCATCGTGAGTGCTTTTTAGGGTAAAAAGAAGACCTAGAACGATTAATGTTCCAAGCTGGATAATCAGTACCGCCTTAGCCAATCGCATACTGTAAAAGGCTAGTGACATAACGTGAAAATTCCCCTTTAACCCGGAATGGTATTTCGTGTGCTTAAAAAGCTGCTGTGGCCACTTAAAGAGTGAACAGCAAAAGCCGTGCAAATTATACGGGGAGCACCTACGATTTCAATCTGTAACTTGCGAAAAGATGAACAATTATTTAAATTTCTTTCAGAAAAGCGTTATTCAACGAATAATTACGAAAAAATAACTAAAATAAGCGAGTCAGTGACAGTTTACTTCGTTAAAAATTAACGTAAATAAAACATTATTGAAACAATATCACTTCTCGAGTGAATTAATCCTTATGAATAATAAGGTTAAAATCGCAGCTTTTAGTAAGATAAATGACGAATATTTTTACTTTTTGAGTAAGTTGAAAAGCAGAAATATTATCTTTTCATACTTCTGCTTTTCAGCCTATCGATTAACGGCCTTGAGCCGCTTTCTGTTCATTGATGCTATTTTTATTTTTGACAATGCTCACTACACCCAGGCCGATACCTAAGGCGGCAGTAATCGGAGCGATGCCTACTGCAGCACCAATACCAGCCCCCAATTGTAAGCCAGACCATTTAAATGAAGTCTTTAAATTACTGACCTTACACGCCTGATCAACAATTGTTCCAATCGCTAAGCCCATTACGGCACCAATCGGTGTGGTTACAAACCCAAAAATCCCCCCAGAGACTTGCTGAGATTGCTGTACTGTTAATTCTTTCATAGTGATTCCTTTCATAACGGTTAATGATTACTGTTAACGACACATGTCAAAGTGCGCAGTAAGAGTAAATGATCATTTTTATCTTTGTAAACAGATAGTTATGTAGGATTTTAGCTTTAACTATGAAAAAAGGAACCTTATCGGTTCCTTATATTAAATTTTCTTCAGTATTAGTAGATGACGTTCTTCATCTAACTGAGGAACAACCAATCGATGCGATGCTTCAAGATGGATATCTTTGGGTAAAGATTCACACTCTTCAGCAGGATATTGCCCTTTTAACGCATAAAAGCGTCCATGTTCTTCCGCTGGAAGATGCTGACACCAATGCAACATATCATTGATTGAAGCAAAAGCTCGGCTAATCACCCCATCAAATGGCGGTGTGGCGGGATATTCTTCAACGCGTGACTGGACTGGAACAATATTTTCCAGTTTCAATTCATGTTGGACTTGTTTTAAGAATCTAACGCGCTTCCCTAAACTATCAAGTAGCGTAAATTCCGCTTCTGGCATCACAATAGAAAGAGGAATCCCCGGTAATCCTGGTCCCGTCCCAACATCGATAAAGCGTTTACCCAGTAAATAGGGGGCGACCACAATACTGTCCATGATATGGCGGACAATCATCTGTTGTGGATCACGCACTGAGGTAAGGTTATAAGCTTTATTCCATTTATCTAACAATTCAACATAAGCAACAAGACGCTGTTTTTGTTGATCGGTAAGAGAAATGGCCGACTGGTTGAGTAGTTTTGATAGTTGTGTAATCACAGAATTTATTCCGAAAGGGAGAGGAAGTTGTCACTTCCTCTCAACTGACTTAAGCACTTTTACGCAGCAATCCTTGCTTTTTAAGCCATATCAGCAAAATTGAGATGGCCGCAGGAGTAATACCGGAAATACGAGAAGCTTGACCAATGGAGGTTGGCTTATGGTCGTTAAGCTTAGCCACCACCTCATTGGACAAACCGTTAACGTTTTTATAATCAAGATCGACAGGGAGTAGCGTATTTTCATTACGCAGATGTCGCGTGATCTCTTCTTGCTGGCGAGCAATATAACCTTCGTACTTCACTTGAATTTCAACTTGTTCCGCCGCGAGAGGATCCGTTACTGAAGGCGTAAACAAGGCTAATTCAGTCAACGCTTGATAGGTCATTTCAGGACGACGTAATAAATCTTCTCCGTTCGCCTCTTTGGTCAATGGTGCACTCAGTAATTGGTTTAGATCCTCGACATTGGTCGATTTAGGATGGACCCAGATATCACGCAAACGCTGACGCTCAAGCTCAATCATTTCCAATTTTTGGTTAAATGCCGTCCAGCGAGTCTCATCAACCAACCCAAGCTCACGGCCAATTGCGGTGAGACGTAAATCAGCATTATCTTCGCGGAGCATTAAACGATATTCAGCGCGTGAGGTAAACATACGGTAGGGTTCTTTGGTTCCTAACGTACAGAGGTCGTCGACGAGTACACCGATATAGGCTTCATCACGTCTTGGCGTCCACGCCTCTTTATCAGAGGCATAACGTCCGGCATTCAAGCCCGCAAGTAATCCTTGTGCTGCCGCTTCTTCATAACCGGTTGTCCCATTGATCTGCCCAGCAAAGAATAAGCCCTGGATATGTTTGCTCTCTAAGGAGGGTTTCAGGTCACGGGGATCAAAGAAATCATATTCGATAGCATAGCCAGGTCGAATGATCCGCGCATTCTCCAGTCCCTTCATCGAATGAACAATTTGCATTTGTACGTCGAAAGGTAAACTAGTTGAAATACCATTAGGGTAAATCTCATTACTAGTTAGCCCTTCAGGCTCTAAAAAGATCTGGTGCGCATTACGATCAGCAAAGCGCATGACTTTATCTTCGATCGATGGGCAGTAACGCGGGCCAATACCTTCAATGATCCCCGCATACATTGGGCTACGATCCAAGTTATTACGAATAACATCATGCGTGTTTTCATTGGTATAAGTGATATAACACGCCATTTGTTCTGGGTGTTGCGCGGCATTTCCCATGAATGAGAAGACTGGGCTTGGGTTATCACCGTGTTGTGGCGCGAGTTGACTAAAGTCGATCGTACGCGCATCAATACGTGGCGGTGTGCCGGTCTTTAAGCGATCAACACGCAAAGGTAATTCACGTAAACGGCGAGCCAAGGGGATCGATGGCGGATCACCAGCACGGCCACCACTAAAGTTATCTAGGCCGATGTGAATTTTACCGTCTAAGAAGGTCCCTACCGTTAAAACAACTGAACGAGCTTTAAATTTCAAGCCCATTTGAGTGACAGCCCCCACAACCTGATTATTTTCTACGATCAGATCGTCGACAGCTTGCTGAAAAATCATGAGGTTAGGTTGATTTTCAAGAGCAGTTCTAACAGCTTGGCGATAAAGGACTCTGTCGGCTTGTGCACGAGTCGCCCTGACCGCCGGGCCTTTACTGCTGTTTAGTATCCTAAACTGAATACCTGCATGATCGATAGCCGTGGCCATTAACCCACCCAAGGCGTCCACTTCCTTAACCAGATGGCCTTTACCGATACCACCGATCGCGGGATTGCAGGACATCTGTCCCAACGTATCGATGTTATGAGTCAACAATAGCGTTTTTTGGCCCATACGAGCCGCAGCCATTGCTGCTTCTGTGCCAGCATGACCCCCACCAATGACAATAACGTCAAAAGGATCTGGATAAAACATGAAGTGTACCTCGGTTGATGAAATATCTCGGACTGAATGTCCAGGTGATGAATTCTACTTAAATAATCGAATGGGGGAAAGTGGCACGATCCTTAAGGTTTAAAAGAAAGATCTTTATTCTGTATATGATCTTTCTGTTAGATCTCTTATTAGGATCGACCTTTTCTGTGGATAACTACCAATTCCTCAACAATATCAGACTGTTCGATGGGATCAATTCATGTGAATGATCGGTGATCGTTATCCGTATAAGCTGGGATCAAGATCGGCACTTATGCACAGCTCAATAAGTGAACTAAAGTTATATGGTGGATAACCACGGGTTTTACGCATGATTACCCTATAGTTATCCACATAATTTTAGGGATCTTTCTTTCAAAAACAGAGTAAAAAACTAGGGATCTCGAAAAAAAAACGATCTAACGCGGGGATTAAATCTTCTCTACCCACTCCACCAGCCACTCTTCAGCCGGATCTTCAGGAATTTCGTGTTCGAGCACATCAATTTCAAGGCGATCACCTATACGGGTGGCACCAAGTTGGGTTAATTGATCATCTAGCGTCTTTATCGCACCACAAAATAGATCGTACTCTCTATTACCGAGTCCTATCGCGCCATAGCGAACACCGCTGAGATCGGGTTTTTGTTCTGATAAGGCTTCACTGAAGTCGAGCAGATTATCCGGTAACTCGCCAGCACCATGAGTGGAGGTGACAATGATCCAAATTCCTTCTAACGGGACTTCATCGAGCTCTGCGCCATGAAGTAATTCACTGGTATGACCTGCTTCGCTTAATTTATCCGCGAGATGTTCTGCAACATACTCAGCACTCCCCAGTGTGCTACCCGTAATAAAAGTAATTTCAGCCATATGCCCTCCTCAATAAAGGCGGCCATTGTACTCGGTGATCAAGCGGTGATCCACCTGTGGATAATAGGGGGATTATTATTTTTTAACTATTTAGGAAAGATTGAGCACTGTGGATCAAAGCACTGATAACTTTATCCACAGTATTGAGTGCTATTAAGCTTTGATCGGGCGATCAATAGGGTTTTGGAGTGAGATCAGGGTTTCCGTGGACTGTATTTCATCAATGGTCTGGATCTTATTGACCAATACATGCTGCAAAGCATCGATGGATCGACACATGACTTTGATAAAGACACTGTAGTGGCCGGTGGTGTACCACGCTTCGACGACCTCATCGAGTGCTTCAAGCTTTTGTAAGGCAGCAGGATAATCGCGTGCACTTTTTAAAATAATGCCGATAAAGCAACAGACATCGAATCCTAGCTTACGGGGATCGACCGCAATATGGGTACCGGTTATTACACCGCTTTGGCGCATCTTTTCAACACGAACGTGGATGGTCCCCGCACTAACGCCAAACATTTTGGCCAGTTCTGCGTAAGGCGTTTTCGCCTGTTTAAGCAGTACATTAAGAATATCTCGATCCAGTTCGTCGAGTTGAGAGGCATCAGACATATCATAATCCTTGAAAAAACAAACGCCCTAACGGGCGCTTGTGCTCTACGCTTTACGGCGCCAATAACTTGCTTGTGCCACGGTATATTGATGTTTTCGAGCCGTCTCACGGATAACAAACGGAATATCTTCCGCCGACTGAATTTCCTCAAAATCGTCGCGTAGAAGTCGTTGTAAGCTTTGGTAGGTTGTTACGGCTTCACCATTCTCACGAATGCCCCCTAACCAATTTTCTTTAGGCGTGAACTCTTCTAACCAAGTGTAGGGTGAAGAGAGCATCAGCACGCCACCGGGTTTAAGTAACGCGCTAAGACTTTTGAGGAAGCGTGTTGGCTCGCGTAAACGATCAATTAAGTTTGAAGCAAAGATAAGATCATACTCAGCGCGTGTCACCTTTAAATTGCAGGCATCCCCTTGTTTAAAATCCACCTTTTGCCACTGTTCAGCGGTAATGGCTAAATCACTGAGGCGGACTTGATGATAATCGACCAGTTCGCCTTCGGTAGGCAGAGCGTAGCGGAAATCCTCCCCGGTCATCAGTTGTAGCGCCACATCAATAAAGCGTGCGGAATAGTCGATACCGGTTACCCGATCAAAGTAACGACTGAGCTCAAAGCTGGCACGGCCAGTGGCACAGCCAAGATCCAAGGCATGAAGGGTGCTGTGGCAATGGGGGATCACTTTTTCGACCAAGGCTTTGGCATAATTTTCAACCCCGAAGCGGTTCTCGCCATACTGAAAGTCGAGATATTGGGCGACCATGGTGTCAGTTTCGTAAGGATTTTTTAGCATAGTTTCCTGATGAGTCGATTCTACGTAGCGAAAGCCAGCGTGTTGGAAAAAGTGGCGCCGGAAAGCATAGCGTGCAGCTTTTAACGCTTCATTACCGGTGGATATCCAGCTCCCACCCTTAATTAAATTATGTTTCCCATCAAAGGTGGGAGTCGAAAAATCGTCGTAAAGCGGATGAACGGTAAAGCCTTGATAACCGCTGATTGGCGTCGTGGTCCATTGCCAGACATTACCGACGATATCGAAGCACTCACCCTGTTTAAAATGGGTAACTGGGGCTGAAGAAGCCCAGCCTTGTAAATTGATATTGCCGATAGGGGTTTGCCAGTCTGGATGGTCTCCATCGACCTGATCGCGTAACCACGCCCATTCACCTTCGCTAGGGAGCTGAATAGAACGGCCTGATTTCGCTGATTTCCACCGGCAGAAAGCGGAGGCTTCTAATTGATTAACCTCGACAGGCCAGTCCCAGGGAAAATCAATTTCTTCTGCGAGGACGCGAAGCTTAAGGTGATCGGGCGAGGTAATATCGCCTACCCAGAAGGTCGGTTTATCCGCTTTTGTATAGGTTTTCCACCCCCAGCCCTCTTCATCCCACCAGTCGGCGGTTTGATAGCCGCCATCACGGATAAATTCGTAGAATTCGGCGTGGCTCACCAGCATTTTACTGGCGGAAAAAGGCGCTATGGTTTGCTCCTGTTGACCATATTCGTTATCCCAGCCGTAATAGTCGTCTTTTTTACCAAGCGTTAATGCCCCGCCTGATTGAGGGACTAAACTATTGTCAGGAACATCCTGAAGGCGCGATAAGAAGTGTGGACAAACGGGCCAAGCTGGTTGTGGGGTGACCCAATGGATAGGCAGTTGCCGGATAAGCACACTAGAGGTTTCAAGATGAATACGCTCATGTTCGATCCCCATTAATATCGCCCAAGCAGGATCACTCCATTTAATAGGGAGAGTGAGAGGAAGATGAGTAATTACCTCAATAACTTGCTGGCGAACGCGGTCGCGGTAGCGTTGTACCGCTGCAGGAGTGGGCCACTCGTAATGGTCGTCATTCAGATCGTCCCAACTCATCTCATCGACGCCAATCGCCATCATGGCTTCCATTCGCTCATCGATCCGCTGTGTGAGATAACCGCCGGCGATCAACTTATTGATAAAAAAGGTAGCGGTATGCGCGTAATAAAAGATAAGTGGATGGCGAAGCGGAATCGCTTTAGTCGTCCACGCCTGTTCTTCCGTGAGGCAGGTAAACAATTGCTCATACGTGTGCCAAGTGGTTTTAAAGTAAGTGAGAAGTTCTTGTCGTTTCAGCTCAGGATCACTACCTGAGAGCGATGGAGTAAAAGCTGGTGTTAGCGTTGTAGTTATCACGATAGTCGCTTTCCTTAATGATTATGTTCAAACTATAGCAGTCCCTAAATATTTAGCGCCGGACATAGCGCTTTAACCGGCTTTTTAATCCTGTATCAAAAGGCCAGATAAAATCGAAAATAGCGTATAACCGAGGCTTTCCATGATCGGACAGCGTAACGGCATGGAAGCGTTGCTGATGCAGCTGTTGCTGCTGGCGAACCTGTTGTTGAGTCTCTTCGCTGAGACGTTGGCCGACAAAATCAGAAATCACCACGACGTCGGCTTCCTGCCAGCTGTCAGTTTGCAGTAATTTCACCGCTTCTTGTAGGCAATGACCGATATCTGTTCCTCCGCGAAAACGTTGACTCAAAAAACGAATTAGCTGAGGCATGCCACTTTCGGCGGTTAATTCGTATCGAATAATTTCTTGGGTAAACATCATAACAAAGCAGCGGCGGTTTTCTTTAAACGCAATGTTGAGTAATGCTAGGCAAAACGCTTTAGCACAGCGTTCATTAAAGCCGCCCATTGAGCCAGAGGTATCGACGCAGACAATAAACGGACCTTTAGGTTGTTGTTCTTTTTCTTGATAGATAACCGGACGTTGTGTCGTTACAGGCTGGTGGTCTTCACCTTGAAGCTGATAAGTGAGGAGCCGTTTTTCGATCAGTTTACGATAAAACTCGATTTCTAACTCATTCAAGCTCAGTGAAGCCAGTTCCGGTGGTAGAAGGCGTAATACGTCATCACTCTGATGTACGCCTTGAACCTCTTCTGGAAAAGTACTGGTAATCGACTGTAAGCGTTGTTCGAGACCGAGTTGATGATTGTCTGCGGCGATTGCTTTGGATTCTCGGCTACGCCCTAGTTTTTGTGCCAATTCATTGAGTTGCGGTTGGGATCGTAAAAAGTGGCTGTACTCCGTTAAACGTTCGCTGTCTGCGGTATGCAGCGATGATTTACTCAAATCCCATAAACGTCCATGACTCATCTCTTCATCATCATTGAGCAGTGGCGCAAGAAAACCGCTCATCGCGAGTTGTTTTTTTAACTCTTCTATTAATCGCTGTTTATGCTGTTCCAGTAGATCATCGTTGAGCGTTAAGGCTTGTAGAGTCAGGTTCATTCGCCAACGTTGAATAAATAAACTGTGTTGGGCTGGAGTGAGCGACTCTCCTTCTGTCTGCTTGAGTAAGCTTTGCGCTTCGTCGTAAAAAGGAGAGTTGAGTAATTCAAGCTGCTGACAAGTCTGTTGCAGTTGCTGAGTAAATTGATAGTAGGTCAAACCTAGCGTTTGGGTATAGAAAGCGAATTCTTGCGCCAATGGGTCAGGGACAGGTGTATCTTTAAGTTGTTGTGTAATGGAGGCCTTGATCTGCGGTAACTCGCGTTGCAGCATTTTCTTTAGTTTGGGGCTTTTTTCTAAAAGTAGCACTAATTGCGGCGCCGTAAGCACGGTTGCCAAAAAGTCATTCAGATTAATACTGTCATTCAGCGTCAGCAGATTAAGCAATGTATCCAAGGAGATCATTGCTGAGCCTGTTCAATATGTGCCGCAACCTCTTGGAGGCTTGCCTCAATTTCGGCCAGCCAATCACTATTAATAAATAGACATTGCTGCTGTTGGCGGAAGAGGAGCCGTTGCTGCTGAAGACGGTCCTGTAACTGAGAAAATTGAGTAATAATTTCATCAGGTACATCGCTACTCGTGACATCGTCCTCATAGTTTAAGCGTGTCGCTTGTAGACTAATGTCTCTGACTACAAGGCAATCTTGTTCATCGACCGATAAATCGAGAGATTGTGGAAAACCAATACCGTTCAATTTGCCACGCACGTCACCACCTTTTTGTAGCCAGTGATGAAGCGCTTCACGTTCAATAACAATATGTGTGACACGTAAATGATGAAGAGTAAGAGGGTGCTGTAACAGTAAGGTAAAGCTCTCGTCAGTAAGGGTGCTAGGTAACTGATAATGTGGCTTACGGCTAAACATCGCACTTTGCTTCGCGAGTTTGAAGGCTTGGGTCAGGCTCTGCTCTTGATGAAGCGTCTGCTTACGTGCTTGGATTTGCTGCAAGGCTAACAGCATCGGTTGCTGCTGCCAGGCATGGTGGAGTAGCAGGGAACGAATCTCTTGCTCAATAAGCGTGCGCGAAGCGGCGTTATGCCATAAACACTCTTTTAATAAGATGAGATCTACTGGGGCAATCGCTTGTCGGCCACTGAAAAAGGCGCTGGCCTGGAGTAGATGAATGGCTTTCTTCCATCGACGGTCTGAAATATAAGGGGCTTCAGGAAGCTGCTGAAGCTGTTGGCGCAGTCGATAAACGAGTTCGAAGATCGCTTCGGGTAGTGATACCTTCGGAATGGCTTGCTGCCATTGGAAATATTCTTCGTCGGTAATCGCGAGGTTATCGTCTTCCAGCGTAAAGTGACTATCTTCTACTTGTAATAGCATGCCGTGAAAGTGGCGTTTTTCATTAACATTGGTAAGCCACAGACGGATCAACATCCGGTCATAGAGTGCTTCCAATCCACTCTCTTCATCGGGTAATTCATTAGAAGCGCTGATTAATAAGCGCATCGGGATTTTCTGCTCATCTTTGCCATTACGGAATCGGCGTTCATTAATGGCGGTTAAGAGCGTATTGAGTATTGCTGGACCGGCTTTCCAAATTTCGTCTAAGAACACCACTTCTGCATCCGGTAAGTATCCTTCAGTGATACGCTGATACCGTCCTTCATCTTTTAAGGCTTGAATAGACAGCGGCCCGAAGACTTCTTCTGGCGTTGAGAAACGCGTCATGAGATATTCAAAGGCAGTTGCGTCTTTAAACGCACATTTAATACGGCGGGCAATTAAACTTTTCGCAATCCCGGGTGGCCCCATCAGAAAGACACTCTCGCCACTGAGCGCGGCTAATAGACAAAGACGTATGACATCGTGGCGTTCATACAAGCCTTTTTCTAATTGATTACTCAAACGGACAATTCTATCGGCGAGGAGTTGTGCGGGTATCATCAGGCATCCTTAAATCGCAGCTTAGTTCGCTATCTAGCGAGGCGAGCGTAAGTTTTTCTCTTTGCACTGTAAATGATTTTTGTCATTAAGTAATAGCATATGTTAATGCATGATAGGTTTTTTACTAAAACTGTGCATACTGTGCGAACTCTATAAATTATCAAGGTTGTTTAAGACTAATCGATCTAAACAGAAGATTTTTATGAACTCAGAGAATAAACAGTCTACAGCGGCGTTGACACTGGCAGCCATAGGTGTCGTTTACGGGGACATCGGGACAAGTCCCCTTTATACGTTGCGAGAATGCCTTTCTGGCGAATTTGGTTTTGGTATCGAACAACAGTCTGTTTTTGGTTTCCTTTCCTTAATTTTTTGGTTACTGGTAATAGTCGTCTCGCTGAAATACATCAGCTATGTCATGCGTGCGGATAACGCTGGAGAAGGGGGGATCTTAACCCTTATGTCGCTGGCAGGGAGAAATACCCACGCCACTGCCACGGCGGTGGTGCTGATTCTGGGATTGATTGGCGGCAGTTTCTTCTTCGGTGAGGTGGTCATCACCCCAGCCATGTCGGTACTCTCTGCAATAGAAGGCTTGGAAATTGCCGCGCCCTCATTGGACGTCTTTATCGTCCCCATTTCGATAGTGGTGCTGACTTTACTGTTCGTGATTCAGAAACATGGCACTGGGCTGGTCGGAAAGCTGTTCGCGCCAGTGATGTTACTCTGGTTTATTCTTTTAGCAGTATTTGGGATTAATGGGATTATAAAAAATCCAGAAGTGCTACAAGCCTTAAACCCGTGGTATGCCTTACAGTTTTTCTTACACTATAAGACCATTTCTTTCTTCGCATTAGGCTCAGTAGTGCTGGCCATTACTGGCGTAGAGGCGTTATACGCCGATATGGGACACTTTGGTAAACTGCCAATCCGTATCGCTTGGATGCTGGTGGTGTTACCTTCCCTGGTTCTTAACTACTTCGGCCAAGGGGCGTTGTTATTAAAACACCCTGAAGCAATTAAAAACCCATTCTTCTTATTAGCCCCTGATTGGGCGTTAATCCCGATGCTAATTTTAGCGACGCTAGCAACGGTTATCGCCTCTCAGGCAGTTATTTCTGGGGTATTTTCATTAACTCGACAAGCGGTGCGCTTAGGCTACCTTCCGCCAATGCGCATTATTCATACCTCGGAAAATGAGTCAGGGCAGATTTATATCCCAGTGGTGAACTGGCTACTTTATACCGCAGTGGTGTTGGTTATCGTGAGCTTCAAGCATTCGAGTAACTTGGCGGCCGCCTATGGAATAGCCGTCACCGGTACAATGGTACTTACAACGTTACTTTCCTGCACGGTGGCGAAAAAAAATTGGCACTGGAGCTTATTTTCCGTGATTCCGCTTTGTATCTTCTTACTTTGTATTGATGTGCCGTTATTCTCGGCAAACTTAGTGAAGATCTTATCCGGCGGTTGGTTACCTCTGACACTGGCGTTAGTGATGTTTATCATCATGACGACATGGAAGAGTGAACGTTTCCGGGCACTCAGGAAGATGCATGAGCACGGTAACTCACTGGAAGCGATGATCTCTTCTCTAGAGAAACATCCCCCTGTGCGCGTCTCAGGAACCGCGGTCTATATGACCAGAGTGAAGAACATCATTCCTTTCGCGTTATTACATAACCTTAAACATAATAAGGTCCTGCACGAGCGCGTTGTTCTACTGACCTTACGGACTGAGGATGCGCCTTATGTGCATAATGTGCATCGTGTCAGTATTGAGCAGCTATCACCGACATTTTGGCGAGTTGTCGCCAGTTATGGTTGGCGAGAAATCCCTAATATGGAAGATATCTTCCATAGATGTGGTCTAGAAGGCTTGAATTGTCGAATGATGGAGACGTCATTCTTTATGTCAAACGAGTCATTAATTCTCGGTAAACGGCCATGGTATCTGCGCTTACGCGGTAAGTTATTCTTACTGCTACAACGTAATGCCTTGCGCGCACCAGACCAATTTGAGATTCCACCTAACCGGGTCATTCAACTGGGCACCCAAGTGGAAATTTAATAAAAAATAGGCGCATGATGCGCCTATTTTTTTATCAGATAACGTTATTCGTTATCGTCCCTGACTAAGGCAAGAAGATGCCTGATGATAGGTGAGCGATCCCAGCGACGCCATGCTAAAGCGATCTCAGTGGTAAACTGCGGGTCCTCGATTCTCCGATAGGTCACGCCAGGCATCGCAATGATGGTGAGTGATTCAGGCACAAAGGTAAACCCAAAGCCGCTGGCGACCATAGTGATCGAGGCAGACATCTGCGGCGCTTGGGTTGCTAGCTGTGGTACGACACCCTGATCATGGCAAAAACGGATAATCAGGTCATAAAGACTGGGAGCCAACTCTCTTGGGAATAAAATGAGTGGCGATTCTGTAAGGAGGGTATTGAGAGGAATATTCTCGTCTTCCTCGCGAACCACCAGAAACATCCTTTCTTGCGTCAGGGTTTGCAGAGTAAACTCTTGGCTCGTTTGGCAAGGCAATCGGACAAAGGCGGCATCTAGCGCCCCGTCGCGCAAGGATTGCATCAATTGCGACATATTACTTTCTTCTGCAAGCAAGGTTGCAGAAGGGTAGCGCGTTTGGAACTTTTTTAGCCGCTTAAACAGTATGGGGTGGAAGACGCTGGAACAGGCAAAGCCTAAAGTTGCTTTACCGTTGATTCCACGTGCAATACCGCGGGTCTTTTCCAGCGCCTGATCGGTCAACAATAATATTTGCCTGGCTTCTTTATAAAAAGCCTCCCCCGCCTCGGTTAATTCCACCCCACTTTTTAAACGAAGAAAAAGAGGGGTACCAATTTCTCTTTCTAAACGCATAATCTGTTGGCTTAAGGGGGGTTGGGAAATTGACAGCTTCTCAGCCGCACGAGTGAAGTTGCGCGTTTCTGCAACAGCAACAAAATAACGAAGGTAGCGCAGTTCCATATCAATAACGTCTTAAAGTCGGGCCTTCCCTATATTGGAACTCGATAACGTCATAGGTCAACATACTTTCTAAGGTTTTTACTTATAGAGAGGAAAGCATGGCTGATCATCTTATTGATTGCGACTGTGCCTCACAACTCGGACAGATGGTTAAACTGGCCCATCAGCAAGGCCCTGAAAAAGTGATTTTTCAAACATCCTTGATGAGTGCCTTACTAAGTGGGGTTTATGACGGCTCAATGACCGTTGCTGATCTGCTCGAGAAAGGCGATTTCGGTTTGGGCACCTTTAATCATTTAGATGGTGAACTGGTCGCCCTCGATCATCAAATTTACCAACTAAAGTCTGACGGTAGCGCTCAACAGGCAAGAGTAGATCAACAAACCCCCTTTGCGGTGATGACCTTCTTCCAACCAGAGTATTGTCTCGAGCTGGACCAGCCCACGTCACGCCAAGCTATTCATCGACTGATCGATCAGCACCTTCCTTCAGACAACCTGTTCTGCGCCCTGCGGATAGAGGGAAACTTCCAGCAAGCGCAGACTCGCACCGTACCGGAACAGTGTCGGCCTTACCGACCCATGCAAGAAGCGATAGCCGAGCAACCTATCTTTACTTTTAATCAAGAAACCGGCTCGGTGATTGGCTTTCGTACTCCGCAATATATGCAGGGAATCAATGTTGCCGGATACCACGAACATTTTATTACTGAGGATCGGCAAGGGGGCGGCCACCTGCTGGATTACCGATTACTGGCTGGGACGCTGACCTTTGGTGCGATTCACAAGCTAGTGGTGGATTTACCGACTGACCATGAGTTTCTGAATGCCGATCTACACCCAGAAAATCTCGATCAAGCGATACGCGCAGTAGAGAGTTAAGTGGAGACGATGATGCGTAATAAAATCCAAGATAAGCAGTGGCAATCCGGTGCAGACCTCGTTGTCGCACAACTCGAAGCACAGGGCGTGAAGCAGATTTTTGGTATCCCAGGCGCTAAAATTGATCGTGTTTTCGATTCCTTAGTTGATTCATCCATAGAGATGATCCCGGTTCGGCACGAGGCAAACGGGGCCTTTATGGCCGCAGCAATTGGCCGTTTAACCGGCAAAGCCGGGGTAACCTTAGTCACCTCAGGCCCGGGATGTTCCAATATTATTACCGGTGTCGCCACCGCGACCAGTGAGGGTGACCCAGTGGTGGCAATAGGCGGCGCGGTCAAACGCTCCGATAGCGCAAAGCAGGTACACCAGAGTATGGATACGGTAGGGATGTTTCGCCCGATCACCAAATACTCAGTAGAAGTTAATTCGGCGGATGCAATCAGCGAAGTGATCACCAATGCTTTTCGTAAAGCTGAGCTGGGACGGCCCGGCGGCACCTTTGTGAGTCTGCCACAAGATATTATTAATGATCCGGTACGCGGCCATACGTTGCCAGTCATTCCCTCAATGAAACAAGGACCAGCCCCCGTTAATGATATTAAAGCCCTCGCGAAACAGATTGAGCAGGCGAAAAATCCGGTAATCTTGCTGGGTCTGATGGCCAGCCAAGCGGATAATGCACAAGCACTCAAGCAGCTATTGGATGCTAGCCATATCCCGGTGACGAGCACCTATCAGGCGGCAGGAGCGATTACCGAAGCGCACTTTAGTCGCTTTGCGGGGCGTGTCGGACTATTCAATAATCAAGCTGGTGATAAGTTATTACGGCAAGCAGACTTGGTGATCACCATCGGCTATAGCCCAGTAGAATATGAACCCGCTATGTGGAGCGACGGCAATGTTGCCTTGGCTCATATCGATGTCGTGCCTGCCGAACCGGATAATTATTATATTGCGGATATTGAGCTGATTGGTGATATTGCCCAGACCCTCACGCTATTAACCCAACATATCAGCAGTCCACTCATTCTTAGCCCAGAGACGAGCCTAGTATTAGAAGATAGGCAGTTGCAACGGCAAATTCTCTCTACGAAAGCCCATCAGTTAAACCAGTTTGCGATACACCCCTTACGAATCGTGCGGGCGATGCAAGACATCATTAATAACGATGTGTCGTTAACGGTTGATATGGGGAGTTTCCACATTTGGATCGCTCGGTATCTTTACAGCTTCCGTGCACGGCAAATCATTATTTCTAATGGACAACAAACCATGGGGGTCGCGCTTCCTTGGGCTATTGGTGCGTGGCTGGTGGATCCTTCACGAAAAGTGGTGTCGGTCTCGGGAGATGGTGGATTTATGCAGTCCAGTATGGAACTGGAGACAGCGGTAAGACTAAAAGCCAACATTTTGCACATTATTTGGGTGGATGATGAGTACAACATGGTGGCAATGCAAGAACAAAAAAAATACCAACGCGTTTCTGGGGTTAAGTTCGGGGCGATCGACTTCAAGGCCTATGCTGAAGCTTTTGGTGCAGCAGGATTTGCCGTCGAAAGTACCGACCAACTTGAGCCTATTTTACAACGCGCAATGGATGTGGAGGGGCCTGCGGTCGTAGCGATTCCCGTCGATTATTCTGATAATCCACGGTTAATGGAAGCGCTACATCTTAGTCAAATTATCTAAGAAGGATAATAAGATGAAGCATAAAGTGGCAGTAGTGACAGGGGCAGGACAGGGTATAGGTGAAGCGATTGCATTACGGTTGTCCCGTGATGGGTTTGCTGTCGCGGTGGTGGATCTTGATGTGCAGGCCGCTACCCGCGTCAGTAAGAAAATTGAACAAGCGGGGGGAAAGACCTTGGCGATTCAGGCCGACGTAGCCGATCGCGCGCAGGTGTTCGCTGCGGTACAGCAAGCGCAGCAGACGTTTGGGGGCTTCGATGTCATTGTCAATAATGCTGGGATTGCCCCATCAACGCCTATTGAGTCGATCACTGAGGATATTGTCGACAAGGTCTATAACATCAATGTGAAGGGTGTTATTTGGGGGATGCAGGCGGCTATCGAGGCATTTAAGCAACTCGGCCATGGGGGAAAAATTATCAATGCTTCCTCTCAGGCTGGCCACGTAGGGAATCCAGAGCTTGCGGTGTACAGTTCCAGTAAGTTTGCCGTGAGAGGGTTAACCCAAACCGCTGCTCGTGATTTGGCTCCGCTAGGGATTACCGTTAACGCCTATTGCCCAGGCATAGTGAAAACGCCGATGTGGCAACGGATTGATAAAGAGATTTCAGCGGCAGCGGGGCAACCCGAAGGCTACGGAACGGAGCAGTTTGCAAAACGTATTACCTTGGGACGCTTATCTGAAGCCGAGGATGTCGCGGCCTGTGTCTCCTACCTTGCTAGTCCGGACGCTAATTATATGACCGGACAATCGCTATTGATCGACGGTGGAATGGTCTTTAGTTAATCCTTTCCCCCACTGTCTTCCTTAGGCAGTGGGGATCCCCATCTTTATCGAAGGGCTTAGGTCAAAAGCCGATCGTCTAAACATTTATTCCAGTAATGATTTACAGCGTTACATTAATTATTTGGTGTATATCACTGTTTCAGCGAATCGATTCGATGGCTATCACGTTTTTCTTATTACGCCATTGAGCGAGCGATCGGGCTTAGTTCATGCTACTGCCAGCGAAACGTTTCGCTGAGGAGCGAAGTATGAACAAAGGTCATCTTTTACATCCCGATATTGCCCATCTTGTCACGCAACTCGGTCATTTTGAGACGCTAACGATTGCCGATGCAGGACTTCCTATCCCGTCAGGGCTTCCCCGTATTGAACTGGCGTTGACCCAAGGTGTCCCTAGCTTTCGACAAGTGAGCGAAGTGGTTGCTAACGCGATGCAGATTCAAGCGGCACATATTGCCGACGAGATCGTTGAGCATAATCCTCAGG
This sequence comes from Tatumella ptyseos, assembly GCF_030552895.1. Lineage (NCBI taxonomy): Bacteria > Pseudomonadati > Pseudomonadota > Gammaproteobacteria > Enterobacterales > Erwiniaceae > Tatumella > Tatumella ptyseos. Next base: position 3,136,336 of record NZ_CP130649.1, read on the forward strand.
CCCATCAGCAGTTGCTGGCATTAATTGAACGAGTGTCAGTCGAGCAGGGACAACCGATAGAGATTTTCTACCTCTCCCATGAGCAGTTTAAATCGCTCACCCATCAGTCGCGCGCCGTCATTCGTACGGGGGAATGTACGCCTTATGCCAATGTGATCTTTACGGCGGGAGTCACTTTTTAAGATGGAAACTCAATGTCTCTTGGCCCTTACCCATATTGAAAAATCGTTTCCAGGAGTTAAAGCGCTGGATGATGCTTCACTCTGCGTCAAGGCCGGACGCGTCATGGCTTTAGTGGGCGAGAATGGCGCCGGTAAGTCGACCATGATGAAAATTATGACGGGTATTTACCAAAAGGATGCTGGAACTTGCCAATGGTTAGGGAAAGAGACGGTCTTTTCTGGCCCGAAACAGTCACAGGAAGCCGGTATCGGTATTATCCATCAAGAGCTTAACCTAATTGGTACCTTGACAGTGGCTGAGAATATTTTTCTTGGCCGAGAGCCGCGGCTTGCCTTTGGACGTATCGATTGGAAAACACTGTATCGCGAGGCCGATCGGTTACTAGCCCGACTAAAGCTCCGTTTTTCCAGCAAAGTCTTGGTGGATAGCTTATCGATTGGCGATCAACAGATGGTCGAAATCGCGAAAGTATTGAGCTATCAGTCGAAAGTGATCGTGATGGACGAGCCGACAGATGCTTTGACCGATACAGAAACCCTCGCCCTGTTCGAGGTGATTAATGAATTAACCGCCCAAGGGTGTGGCATCGTCTATATCTCTCACCGTATGAAAGAAATTTTTGATATCTGCGACGATGTTACCGTTTTTCGAGATGGCCGGTTTATTGGCGAATATCCCATCGACGATATTGATGAAGAACGCTTAATTGAACTGATGGTGGGTCGAAAGCTTGAGGATCAATACCCCCATCTTGATAAAGCGCCTGGCGCGATACGTTTATCGGTCAAGCAGCTATGCGGTCCTGGTATCCATGATATTAGCTTTACGTTACGCAGCGGCGAGATCCTTGGTATATCCGGGTTGATGGGGTCGGGGCGTACTGAGCTAATGAAAATGATCTACGGCGCCCACCCTATATCTGCAGGCGAACTGTACTTGAATCAACAGCCGATCCATGTGCGAACCCCACAGCAGGGACTAAAACAAGGCATTGTCTACATTTCCGAAGACCGTAAGCGGGAAGGACTGGTACTCGGAATGTCGATTAAGCACAACATGTCACTCACCGCCCTGCCTTACTTCTCAGGTTATGGCGGACGATTGAAACACCACGAAGAACGCCTCACTGTTGGGGACTTTATTCGCTTATTCAATATTAAAACCGACTCAATGGATAAGACTATCGGCTTGTTGTCGGGAGGGAACCAACAAAAGGTTTCTATTGCACGAGGATTAATGACGAAACCGAAAGTCTTGATCCTCGATGAACCGACGCGCGGCGTAGATGTGGGGGCAAAAAAAGAGATTTACCAGCTTATTAACCAGTGTAAAGCACAAGGGTTGAGCATCATCATAGTCTCCTCGGAAATGCCAGAAGTGTTAGGGATGAGTGACCGTATTTTGGTCATGCACGAAGGGCGTATGAGTGGCGAGTTTACTCGGCAACAGGCGACACAAGAAAAACTGATGGCAGCCGCCGTCGGCAAGCAGCATAGCGAGGAGTTAGTCATATGAATCCCACCACCGCCAACCCGATAGTTAAACGCTCGTTATGGCACGGTATTCGCGAGCAAAAATCCTTTATCGCACTACTGCTATTAATTGCGGTAGTCGCAACGCAAAGTAGTAATTTTTTCACCCTAGCGAACCTCTTCAATATCTTACAGCAGACCTCCGTCAACGCCATTATGGCGGTGGGGATGACCTTGGTGATTCTGGCTGCAGGTATCGATCTATCGGTCGGCTCCTTACTGGCCTTCACTGGTGCCTTAGTCGCGTCGTTAATCGGTCATGAGGTTAATGCACTACTAGCCGTTAGCGCAGCCTTAATCGCCGGGGGGCTCATCGGTGGTGTAACGGGGATAGTGATTGCGTGGGGGAAGGTCCAAGCTTTTATCGCAACCTTAGTCATGATGCTGTTACTCCGTGGTGCGACCATGGTCTTTACCGACGGTAGCCCGATCAGTACCGGATTTAGCGATAATAGCGATCATTTCAGCCTGATCGGTATTGGGCAGTTGTTCGGTGTGCCGGTACCCGTGTGGATTATGGCGGTTGTCTTTATTGCCGCATGGTATCTGCTCAATCATACCCGTTTGGGTCGCTACATTTACGCACTGGGCGGTAATGAGGCCGCTACCCGACTTTCAGGAATCAATGTTACTCGCATAAAAATCACCGTCTATGCCCTTTGCGGCGCCTTGGCAGCTCTGGCGGGGACAATTGAAGTTGCTCGCCTCTCCTCAGCGCAGCCCACCGCAGGAACGGGGTACGAATTGGATGCCATTGCGGCAGTCGTATTGGGCGGTTGTAGCTTATCCGGTGGTCGAGGACGTATTACGGGAACCTTGATCGGGGCCTTGATCTTAGGGTTTCTCAATAATGGATTGAACCTGATGGGGGTTTCGTCATATTTCCAAATGATAGTTAAAGCCATTGTTATCCTGCTGGCTGTATTAGCAGACAATAAAAGTCACCAATAACGGTTCACTTTAAGGGTATTTAGATGAAAAAATTAACGGCTCTTTCTCTCTTAATGAGTACGATGATCTGCGGTAATGCACTGGCTAAAGAGACATTAGGCTTAGTGGTATCGACCTTAAATAACCCCTTCTTTGTCTCATTGAAGCAAGGGGCGCAGCGTGAAGCGGATAAACTCGGCTATGATCTCGTAGTGGTAGATTCACAGAATAACCCCGCACGGGAGCTTGCGAATATCCAAGACTTAACGGTACGTGGCACCAAACTGTTACTGATTAACCCAACGGATTCTGATGCGGTGGGAAATGGAATCAAAATCGCTAATCAGGCAAAAATTCCGGTTATTACGCTTGACCGTGTCGCGACGCAAGGGGAGGTGGTCAGTCATATCGCTTCCGACAATGTAAAAGGTGGCAAGATGGCGGGTGACTTTATCGCTCAAAAATTAGGTGAAGGAGCTAAAGTTATCCAGTTACAAGGAATTGCAGGGACCTCGGCGTCGCGTGAACGAGGAAAAGGTTTCGCTGAGGCTGCACAAGCTCATCACTTCACACTTCTGGCTCGCCAACCCGCCGATTTTGACCGTACTAAAGGCTTAAATGTTATGCAGAATTTGCTTCAAGCCCATAGTGATGTCCAAGCCGTATTTGCCGAAAATGACGAAATGGCCTTGGGGGCGTTACGAGCCTTACAGACAGCGGGAAAAAAAGAGGTATTAGTGGTCGGTTTCGATGGGACGGCTGATGGGATTGCGGCAGTGAAACGAGGAAAGATGGGGGCCACCGTTGCACAATTACCTGAGCAAATTGGGGTCACTGGCGTCGAGAATGCTGATAAAGTTTTGAAAGGTCAGGCGATACCTAAAGTCATCCCTGTCGATCTCACTTTAGTCACTCCTTAACGATGTTTAACGCGGTATCGGAATGGGATACCGCGAACGGAAGGCGATAATGCAAGCGAATAAAAAAATGGTGGTACTTGGGAGTATCAATATCGATCATGTCTTGCAGGTCCCGCATTTCCCAAGACCGGGTGAGACGTTGTCTGGAACTCATTACCAGATGAGTTATGGCGGAAAGGGCGCAAATCAAGCCGTGGCCGCCGGGCGTAGCGGTGCTTCCATTACCTTTATGGCCTGTGTTGGTGAGGATGACATTGGCCTAGCAGTTCGTGAGCAGTTGGCGAAAGATAATATTGATACCTCGGTTATCGAGATAGCTAACGGTGAGGCGACCGGTCTTGCGATGATCTACCTCGATGATCAGGGTGAAAATACCATTGGTATTTACCCCGGTGCGAATGCCTCACTGACAAGAGCTTATATAGAGAAACATCGGCAAGTAATTACCGAAAGTGATGCATTATTACTTCAGCTTGAAACGCCACTGGAAAGTGTATTGGCAGCGGCTCGGCTTGCTCATCAACACGATAGTTTACTCGTTTTAAATCCAGCACCGGCACAACCCTTGAGTGATGAACTGCTCTCCCTGATTGATATTATTACCCCTAATGAAACCGAAGCGGAAGCTTTGACAGGAATTAGCGTACAGACCGACCAAGATGCCGAACAAGCGGCCCGTTACTTACATCATAAAGGCATCGATACCGTGATGATTACCTTAGGGGCGCGCGGTGTTTGGCTGAGTGTGAAGGGGCAAGGACAACGTATTGCTGGTTATGATGTTACGGTGAAAGATACGATTGCTGCGGGCGATACCTTTAATGGCGCTTTTCTCTGTCGCTATATAGAAACGGCAGATTGGCAGCAAGCAGTCGATTTTGCGCAAGCGGCGGCGGCTATTGCGGTGTCACGCCAAGGGGCACAAACGTCGATACCTTGGCGTGATGAGATTATCGATTTTCTTAAAGAATAAGGACAGCGTGTTGGCGACGATAAAGGATGTTGCAAGAAAAGCAGGGGTATCGACCTCAACGGTTTCGCACGTTATCAATCAAAATCGGTTTGTGAGCGATAAAATACAGCAACGAGTCTCAGAAGCTATCGCCAGCCTCAATTATACCCCCAGTGCACTGGCACGAAGTCTCAAGCTGAATCAAACGCGTACGATCGGTATGTTGGTCACCGCCAGTAGTAATCCTTTTTATGCAGAAGTCGTTAAAGGCGTCGAGGATAGTTGCTATAAGCGCGGCTATAGCTTAATCCTTTGTAATACTGCGGAGGATGTTCAGCGTATGAGCCGTAGTCTTGAAACATTAATTCAAAAGCGGGTGGATGGTTTATTACTAATGTGTAATGAAGGACACGCTACACTCGCCCCCATATTGCAACGCTATCCAGCTTTACCAATAGTGATGATGGACTGGTCTCCGCTAACTGGCTTAAGTGATGTCATTGAAGAGAATGCCTTGCTCGGTGGAGAGTTAGCGGCCCAGCATCTGATTGATCGGGGGTATCAACACATTGCGTGTATTAGCGGTCCCCTAGATAAGAGTCCAGCACGACGACGGGTAGAGGGATTTAAGCGGGCGCTACGTAATGCGGGTCGGTCAATTAATGAAGCGTATATTATCCAAGGCGATTTCGAGTTTTCTGGTGGGATGACGAGTATGCAGCAGTTATTAACGCTAACGCCGCGACCGGATGCAGTCTTTGCTTGTAATGATGCGATGGCGGTCGGGGTCTATCAAGCCCTATTCCGTGCCGGACTGACTATACCGGATGATGTTGCCGTGATTGGCTATGATGATATCGCGTTATCGGCATACCTTACCCCGCCCCTAACCACGATCCATCAACCGAAAGATACTCTCGGCCAAGTCGCTATCGATTTATTACTTCATCGAATCGAAGAGAAAAAAGGGGGAGCACCCGTTTCTTGGGCACTCACCCCCGAATTGATGGTTAGAACATCGACCTAGCTTTTTTTGGCCGGTCTTTTAATAAGGTTTTCGCCATCACTCTTCATTAATAATAAGAAGGTACTGCCAGCGATTACCGTGACAATCCCCATAGTAATAAAGGTGGCTTGAAACTGTCCTTCCGTTGTCGCTTGGGTGTTCTGCCAAAAACGTAAGACGGCGGCGCTGACACTCACACCAAAACTAATGGCTAATTGTTGAGTGACGGCTAACACACTATTACCACCACTGGCATGTTCATCGGTGAGGTCTGCTAAGGTGATGGTGTTCATCGAGGTGAATTGTGTAGACATTGCCATACCAATAAAGAATAGGGGCGGTAGCAACCAAAGAATGGAGTGTTGCGCAGACTGCAGGGCAAAGCTCATTATCAGTAAGCCAATGATGACACTGATGCCGACAAGCGTTCGGCGATAGCCCTGACGGCGTAGGAGCGGAGTTACTGTCGACTTGGCTAAGATTGCCCCTGCTGCGGTGGCGATCATAATAAAGCCTGCATAAAGCGCGGAATAACCAAAAGCCACTTGTAGTAATAAAGGTATAAGGAAAGGAATACACCCCGTACCTAAACGTGAAGCAACGTTTCCAGCAATCCCTACAGAAAAGGTGCGGATTCTAAACATCGCAAGGTTGATTAAAGGTGTCTTATACTTGACCGCATGCTTTATATAGAAAGCGAGCAGTAAAACGCCCACTACCATTGCGGCTACCGCAACATTTAATGAAACTTGTGCTTCACCCAACAACTCTACGCCAATTGATAGCGCAACGATCGATCCACTAAATAGAAAAAAGCCAAGTGAATCAAATTTCCGCTTCGGTACCGTAAAGTCTGGCATGTATTTACGGGCAAAGAAAATCCCCACCAGTGCAATAGGAATATTGATCAGGAAAATCCAATGCCAGCTGGCGTAGGTCACGAAGAAGCCGCCGAGCACAGGCCCCATCACGGGGCCTAATAACCCAGGCATGGTGACAAAGTTTAATATAGGCAGGAGTTCATTCCGGGGATAAGCACGCAGTAGCGTAAGGCGTGCAACGGGCATCATCATGGCACCGCCGATCCCCTGAACAACACGAGAGATAACCAATAGTCCCAGTGAGTTTGATAGAGCGCAGGCGAGAGACCCTAGGGCAAATAAGGAGACGGCACAAATGAATACCTTTCTCGTTCCACATCGATCGGCTAGCCAGCCGCTTACCGGAATTAACATTGCGACCGTTAGCGAGTAACTGATGATCGTAGATTGCATGGCGAGGGGGGAACGATGCAGACTTTCGGCAATAGCAGGGAGTGCAGTGTTTAAGATGGTGGCATCTAATGCCTGCATAAAGAAAGCCATCGCCGCAATCCAAGGCAATCCGGTGAGGTCGCTGGTGGAACGAACCATTGAGAGGTCCTTTATTTATTGAATTAGTCTGCTAAGTATACGCATCTTAGGCGCAGAGTTGAGGCTTAATTAAAGTAATGCTGTCATTTTATTAATTTAGTGAGGGAGATTTGTTGTAAAAAGCGGCGCTTTTATTAGGGGTTTGTCTGATATCTGAACGTTTGGTTTGATTTATCACCACTCAGTAAAAAAGTTTAAATAATCCCTTGCGCTCTGAGCGGAACTCCCTATAATGCGCATCCACTGACACGGCAAAGCGAGATACGCAGCGCGGTGACAGGGACTGAAGCGATTCGGTCCAGGAGAAAAAATCAAAATAATGATTGACTCCTGAGGTGAAGCGAGTAATATACGCCACCTCGCGACAACGAGTTAAAACGTTGATTCGCAATGCTCTTTAACAATTTATCAGACAATCTGTGTGGGCACTCGCAGGATTGATATCACAAAAAAACTTTGTAGTATCAAGTCTTGAAGAGTGACACTGAAAATTCATTTACGAATAACAGAATAATTTCTTTGAGCATCAAACTTTAAATTGAAGAGTTTGATCATGGCTCAGATTGAACGCTGGCGGCAGGCCTAACACATGCAAGTCGAACGGTAACAGAGAGTAGCTTGCTACTTTGCTGACGAGTGGCGGACGGGTGAGTAATGTCTGGGGATCTGCCTGATGGAGGGGGATAACTACTGGAAACGGTAGCTAATACCGCATAATGTCGCAAGACCAAAGCGGGGGACTTTCGGGCCTCGCACCATCGGATGAACCCAGATGGGATTAGCTAGTAGGTAGGGTAATGGCTTACCTAGGCGACGATCCCTAGCTGGTCTGAGAGGATGACCAGCCACACTGGAACTGAGACACGGTCCAGACTCCTACGGGAGGCAGCAGTGGGGAATATTGCACAATGGGCGCAAGCCTGATGCAGCCATGCCGCGTGTATGAAGAAGGCCTTCGGGTTGTAAAGTACTTTCAGTCAGGAGGAAGGGTGTGAAACTAATACTTTCATGCATTGACGTTACTGACAGAAGAAGCACCGGCTAACTCCGTGCCAGCAGCCGCGGTAATACGGAGGGTGCAAGCGTTAATCGGAATTACTGGGCGTAAAGCGCACGCAGGCGGTTTGTTAAGTCAGATGTGAAATCCCCGGGCTCAACCTGGGAACTGCATTTGAAACTGGCAAGCTTGAGTCTTGTAGAGGGGGGTAGAATTCCAGGTGTAGCGGTGAAATGCGTAGAGATCTGGAGGAATACCGGTGGCGAAGGCGGCCCCCTGGACAAAGACTGACGCTCAGGTGCGAAAGCGTGGGGAGCAAACAGGATTAGATACCCTGGTAGTCCACGCCGTAAACGATGTCGACTTGGAGGCTGTTCCCTTGAGGAGTGGCTTCCGGAGCTAACGCGTTAAGTCGACCGCCTGGGGAGTACGGCCGCAAGGTTAAAACTCAAATGAATTGACGGGGGCCCGCACAAGCGGTGGAGCATGTGGTTTAATTCGATGCAACGCGAAGAACCTTACCTACTCTTGACATCCAGAGAATTTAGCAGAGATGCTTTAGTGCCTTCGGGAACTCTGAGACAGGTGCTGCATGGCTGTCGTCAGCTCGTGTTGTGAAATGTTGGGTTAAGTCCCGCAACGAGCGCAACCCTTATCCTTTGTTGCCAGCACGTAATGGTGGGAACTCAAAGGAGACTGCCGGTGATAAACCGGAGGAAGGTGGGGATGACGTCAAGTCATCATGGCCCTTACGAGTAGGGCTACACACGTGCTACAATGGCGCATACAAAGAGAAGCGACCTCGCGAGAGCAAGCGGACCTCATAAAGTGCGTCGTAGTCCGGATTGGAGTCTGCAACTCGACTCCATGAAGTCGGAATCGCTAGTAATCGTAAATCAGAATGTTACGGTGAATACGTTCCCGGGCCTTGTACACACCGCCCGTCACACCATGGGAGTGGGTTGCAAAAGAAGTAGATAGCTTAACCTTCGGGAGGGCGTTTACCACTTTGTGATTCATGACTGGGGTGAAGTCGTAACAAGGTAACCGTAGGGGAACCTGCGGTTGGATCACCTCCTTACCTGTAAGATACATTGCTGCGAAGTGCTCACACAGATTGTCTGATAAAAATGTAAAGAAGCAAGGCGTCTTGCGAAGCAGACTTATGTCCCCTTCGTCTAGAGGCCCAGGACACCGCCCTTTCACGGCGGTAACAGGGGTTCGAATCCCCTAGGGGACGCCACTTGCTGGTCTGTGAGTGAAAGTCGCCGACACTATTATCTTAAAGCTGACTTACGAGTCGTCTTTAAGATATTGCTCTTTAAAAATCTGGAAACAAGCTGATAAATTGAAAACACTGAATAATGAATAATTATTCGGAGTCTCTCAAAGACTTTTACAGTCTACAACGTCTAAGACGTCTGTGGGTTGTGAGGTTAAGCGAATAAGCGTACACGGTGGATGCCCTGGCAGTCAGAGGCGATGAAGGACGTGCTAATCTGCGAAAAGCGTCGGTAAGGTGATATGAACCGTTATAGCCGACGATATCCGAATGGGGAAACCCAGTGTGTTTCGACACACTATCGTTAACTGAATACATAGGTTAACGAGGCGAACCGAGGGAACTGAAACATCTAAGTACCTCGAGGAAAAGAAATCAACCGAGATTCCCCTAGTAGCGGCGAGCGAACGGGGAGGAGCCCAGAGTCTGCATCAGTCAGTGTGTTAATGGAACGGTCTGGAAAGTCCGGCGATACAGGGTGATAGCCCCGTACATGAAAATGCACTGATTGTGAGCTCGAAGAGTAGGGCGGGACACGTGGTATCCTGTCTGAATATGGGGGGACCATCCTCCAAGGCTAAATACTCCTGACTGACCGATAGTGAACCAGTACCGTGAGGGAAAGGCGAAAAGAACCCCGGCGAGGGGAGTGAAATAGAACCTGAAACCGTGTACGTACAAGCAGTGGGAGCACGCCTTGAGCGTGTGACTGCGTACCTTTTGTATAATGGGTCAGCGACTTATATTTTGTAGCAAGGTTAACCGAATAGGGGAGCCGCAGGGAAACCGAGTCTTAACTGGGCGTTAAGTTGCAAGGTATAGACCCGAAACCCGGTGATCTAGCCATGGGCAGGTTGAAGGTTGGGTAACACTAACTGGAGGACCGAACCGACTAATGTTGAAAAATTAGCGGATGACTTGTGGCTGGGGGTGAAAGGCCAATCAAACCGGGAGATAGCTGGTTCTCCCCGAAAGCTATTTAGGTAGCGCCTCGTGAACTCATCTTCGGGGGTAGAGCACTGTTTCGGCTAGGGGGCCATCCCGGCTTACCAACCCGATGCAAACTACGAATACCGAAGAATGTTATCACGGGAGACACACGGCGGGTGCTAACGTCCGTCGTGAAGAGGGAAACAACCCAGACCGCCAGCTAAGGTCCCAAAGTCATAGTTAAGTGGGAAACGATGTGGGAAGGCCCAGACAGCCAGGATGTTGGCTTAGAAGCAGCCATCATTTAAAGAAAGCGTAATAGCTCACTGGTCGAGTCGGCCTGCGCGGAAGATGTAACGGGGCTAAACTATGCACCGAAGCTGCGGCAGCGACACTATGTGTTGTTGGGTAGGGGAGCGTTCTGTAAGCCGTTGAAGGTGAACTGTGAGGTTTGCTGGAGGTATCAGAAGTGCGAATGCTGACATAAGTAACGATAAAGCGGGTGAAAAACCCGCTCGCCGGAAGATCAAGGGTTCCTGTCCAACGTTAATCGGGGCAGGGTGAGTCGACCCCTAAGGCGAGGCTGAAAAGCGTAGTCGATGGGAAACAGGTTAATATTCCTGTACTTGGTGTTACTGCGAAGGGGGGACGGAGAAGGCTAGGTTATCCGGGCGACGGTTGTCCCGGTTTAAGCGAGTAGGCTGATAGTTTTGGTAAATCCGGACTATCTTAAGGCTGAGACGTGATGACGAGGTTCTACGGAACTGAAGTAATTGATGCCATGCTTCCAGGAAAAGCCTCTAAGCTCTAGGTAACATTGAATCGTACCCCAAACCGACACAGGTGATCAGGTAGAGAATACCAAGGCGCTTGAGAGAACTCGGGTGAAGGAACTAGGCAAAATGGTGCCGTAACTTCGGGAGAAGGCACGCTGGCGCGTAGGTGAAGGGACTTGCTCCTGGAGCTGAAGCCAGTCGAAGATACCAGCTGGCTGCAACTGTTTATTAAAAACACAGCACTGTGCAAACACGAAAGTGGACGTATACGGTGTGACGCCTGCCCGGTGCTGGAAGGTTAATTGATGGGGTTATCCGTAAGGAGAAGCTCTTGATCGAAGCCCCAGTAAACGGCGGCCGTAACTATAACGGTCCTAAGGTAGCGAAATTCCTTGTCGGGTAAGTTCCGACCTGCACGAATGGCGTAATGATGGCCAGGCTGTCTCCACCCGAGACTCAGTGAAATTGAAATCGCTGTGAAGATGCAGTGTACCCGCGGCAAGACGGAAAGACCCCGTGAACCTTTACTATAGCTTGACACTGAACATTGAGCCTTGATGTGTAGGATAGGTGGGAGGCTTTGAAGTGTGGACGCCAGTCTGCATGGAGCCAACCTTGAAATACCACCCTTTAATGTTTGATGTTCTAACGTAGACCCGTGATCCGGGTTGCGGACAGTGTCTGGTGGGTAGTTTGACTGGGGCGGTCTCCTCCCAAAGAGTAACGGAGGAGCACGAAGGTTAGCTAATCACGGTCGGACATCGTGAGGTTAGTGCAAAGGCATAAGCTAGCTTGACTGCGAGAGTGACAGTTCGAGCAGGTGCGAAAGCAGGTCTTAGTGATCCGGTGGTTCTGAATGGAAGGGCCATCGCTCAACGGATAAAAGGTACTCCGGGGATAACAGGCTGATACCGCCCAAGAGTTCATATCGACGGCGGTGTTTGGCACCTCGATGTCGGCTCATCACATCCTGGGGCTGAAGTAGGTCCCAAGGGTACGGCTGTTCGCCGTTTAAAGTGGTACGCGAGCTGGGTTTAGAACGTCGTGAGACAGTTCGGTCCCTATCTGCCGTGGGCGTTGGAGAATTGAGGGGGGTTGCTCCTAGTACGAGAGGACCGGAGTGAACGCACCACTGGTGTTCGGGTTGTCATGCCAATGGCATTGCCCGGTAGCTAAGTGCGGAAAAGATAAGTGCTGAAAGCATCTAAGCACGAAACTTGCCCCAAGATGAGTTCTCCCTGACTCCTTGAGAGTCCTGAAGGGACGTTGAAGACTACGACGTTGATAGGCTGGGTGTGTAAGTGCAGCGATGCATTGAGCTAACCAGTACTAATGACCCGTGAGGCTTAACCTTACAACGCCAGAGGCGTTTTGGAATGAGAGATTTATCAGCGCGTTGACAGATTTTAAGAAACGAATTTGTAGAAACGATGAATTTTTATCGTAATCAAGGCGACGACCAAGCGATAGGAAGGAGCATACACCGGTATGTGACTGACTAGCGCGAGGGAAGTTAACGCCGAGTACGTTAAAAAGACACGTTTTTAGCACCAAGAATTTGCCTGGCGGCACTAGCGCGGTGGTCCCACCTGACCCCATGCCGAACTCAGAAGTGAAACGCCGTAGCGCCGATGGTAGTGTGGGGTCTCCCCATGCGAGAGTAGGGAACTGCCAGGCATCCAATAAGTCAAAAAGGCCATCCTAACGGATGGCCTTTTTGCGTTGGATCGTTTTTATTTTAACGATGCTTCATCATTGAAATTAGCAAACAGAGGCAATTTCTCACTGAATTCTAGTGCGCTACCGTGACGGATAAAAAATTCTATCACTTTTCTTCCCTGCTCTTGGTGGAGAAATTCGTGCAGCGCTTCTCGTAACTTTCGATGAATAAGGCAAAAGAGTGGATGATCTCGGCCATCTTGACGTACCCAAGAAAGTGCTAGCTTGTTATGCTGTGAAAAATCGTAAAGTCGTTGCACATAATCATTGGGAAACAATGGACTGTCACAGGGCGCAACGGCAAGCCATTCTGTTTCTATTGCCTCTAATCCCACCTCGATACCTGCTAAAGGACCAAGAAGGGTCTGCGCCTTATCTTGAATGACAGGATATCCTCTCTGTTGATAGATCGAAATATGTCGGTTGGCATTAATGGTTAAGTGGCTAACTTGTGGCGCTAAATGCTCGATTACATGGTCAATTAACGCTTTCTCGTGCCACTGCACGAGTCCCTTATCTTTCCCATTCATGCGTCGTCCCGCACCGCCTGCCAAAATAATGCCACTGATCACAGTTAACCCTTATCAATTAATCGCTCAAATAATCAGACTGCCAAGCAGGGTTGATGGTATCCTGCTGCTCAGTTTTCTACATTATTGCAGAGATTATGATCCAACCGAGCTTCGATTTCCAAACACTTGATCCCGAAACCGTATTAGACGCGTTGTGGAATACGGGGATGCGCGTTGACTCGGGGTTAACCCCGCTCAATAGCTATGAAAACCGTGTCTGGCAATTTAGCGATGAAGACCGAAAACGTTATGTGGCTAAATTCTACCGCCCACAACGTTGGTCGCTTGAGCAGTTACATGAAGAACATCAGTTCACTCAGGAACTCGCCGAGGCTAATCTTGCGGTCGCTGCACCACTCAGTTTTCACGGAACCACTGTACAGCAAACAGAAGGTATTGCGTTTGCCATCTTCCCCAGTTTGGGAGGGCGGCAATACGAAATTGATAATGATGACCATCTTGAACAAGCTGCTCAAACGTTAGCGCGTATCCATCAGGTGGGTCGGCAACATCTATTCCACCATCGACCGTCGTTGGGTCTTGATGAATATTTTCATCAACCTCTAGCCTTACTAAAAGAGACATCACTCATTCCAGCAGTCTTAAAAGCCGATTTCATCACCGCGCTTACTCGATTAGGGGCACAGTTAATTCGCTTGTGGCATAACGATTGGGATAGCCTGCGCTTACATGGCGATTGTCATCCGGGCAACATCTTGTGGCGTGATGGACCTTTGTTTGTTGATTTAGATGATGCGCGCAATGGTCCGGCCGTACAAGACCTCTGGATGTTAGTCAGCGGTGACCTGAATGAACAACGAGTCCAATGGGATATTCTGCTAGAATGTTATACAGAGTTAACCGAGTTCAATATTAACGAATTGTCACTGATTGAGCCTTTACGTGCGATGCGCATGGTTTATTATCTAGCGTGGGTAGTCAGACGTTGGCAAGATCCTGCTTTTCCTAGAGCTTTTCCTTGGTTTGCAGAGGCTGATTTCTGGCGGCGGCAGATTGCTGAAATTAAAGCACAGACAGTGTTGTTACAATCGCCTCCATCGCTGAAAATGCCTCAATTTTGAATAATAATTTGGAGATAAGTAAAAAATGAAAAAAGTATTATTTGCTCTCTTTGGGGCAATGCTTGCCTTTGGCGCTTCTGCGGCAACCTTTACCGAAGGTAAGCAGTATCAGGCGATTGAAAAGCCAGTGAATGGCGCGCCAAAAGTTGTCGAATTTTTCTCATTTTTCTGTCCACACTGCTACGACTTCGAACGTACCTATAAAATCAACCAAGCGGTTGAACAGGGGCTTCCTGCAAATGTGAAATTAACTCGTTATCATGTTGATTTCTTGGGTGGTGATTACGGTCCTATCCTGACCCATGCTTGGGCAGTTGCTATGGCGCTAGGTGTTGAAGATAAAGTTATGGATCCCATCTTCGATGGCCTGCAGAAGTCTCAAACCATTAAAGACCAACAGAGTTTAAAAGAGGTCTTTGTCAAAGCTGCGGGTATTACTCCAGAAGCCTATGACTCAGCATGGAACAGCTTTGCAGTGAAAGCGCTAGTTAGCCAACAAGAAAAAGCGGCGACTGATTTCAATATTAACGGGGTGCCTGCACTGTTTATCAATGGCAAATACCAGATCAACAATGCTGGGCTAGATACTAGCTCATTGCCAAACTTCTCAGCGGATTATGTCAACGTCACGAAGTTTTTGCTGAATAAATAAGCGTATTACCTCTGAATACTGAGGTGTTCAGAGGTTTACCCTATTTGGAATGAGAAACTCGATCCTTTTATTCACAGAAGTATAACGCAGCAATAATGTAAGGAAACATCGATGATCTAATTTAACATCATGTTTTATATGATTTTTATCTAGATTAATTGTATGTTTCGGTCAATTTGTAATTAACGAAATAAATAGATCCACAGAGTTATCCACAGGATCTTAGACCTGATTTTCTTTTATGTGATCATGCCAATGACTGCCATGTTCAACATTTATTCTATTCTGTGGCATGCTAACGCTTATCCACGGACCAACTCAGAAATTAATACCTATGGCTCAAATCGCACCAAACCCGCTGATCCTAATTGATGGTTCTTCTTATCTCTACCGAGCATTCCATGCTTTCCCGCCGCTTACCAATGGTGCTGGGGAGCCGACAGGAGCGATGTACGGCGTATTGAATATGTTGCGTAGCTTATTACTGCAATATCAGCCGAGCCATGTTGCTGTCGTGTTTGACGCCAAAGGAAAAACCTTCCGTGATGAGTTATTCGCGGAATACAAATCGCATCGTCCCCCTATGCCAGACGATCTACGCTCGCAAATCGAGCCCTTGCATCAGATGGTTAAAGCGATAGGTTTACCCTTACTCGCGGTATCAGGCGTGGAAGCCGATGATGTTATCGGTACGCTCGCTCGTCAAGCAGAGCAAGAAGGGCGGGATGTATTGATCAGTACTGGCGATAAAGATATGGCACAGCTGGTCAGCCCCCATATCACTCTTATCAATACTATGAACAATACTGTGCTTGGTCCTGAAGAAGTTAACGAGAAATACGGTATTCCTCCAGAGCTGATTATTGATTATTTGGCATTAATGGGTGACTCGTCCGATAACATTCCCGGTGTACCGGGTGTAGGTGAAAAGACTGCTCAGGCATTATTACAAGGGTTGGGAAGTTTAGAGACTATCTATGCCGATCTCGATAAAGTCGCGAGCTTGAGTTTTCGTGGGGCGAAAACAATGGGTAAAAAATTGGCTGAAAACCAAGAAATGGCC
Organism: Tatumella ptyseos; assembly: GCF_030552895.1. Classification (NCBI taxonomy): domain Bacteria; kingdom Pseudomonadati; phylum Pseudomonadota; class Gammaproteobacteria; order Enterobacterales; family Erwiniaceae; genus Tatumella; species Tatumella ptyseos. Next base: position 3,152,344 of record NZ_CP130649.1, read on the forward strand.
ATGCTTTCCTACCAACTTGCCACAATTAAAACCGATGTTGAGTTAGATCTCAGCTGTGAGCAACTCAAGGTCGGCCCATTAGATCAAACACTCCTGCTCGACCTGTTTGCCCGCTATGAATTCAAGCGTTGGCTAGGGGATGTGGAGAACAACCGTTGGCTAAGTGGTAAGTCGATCCCAAAGGCCACAAATACTGTATCGGCGGAAGCGGCCCCTGTACCCGAAATCAGTCTATCTTCCGAACACTACCAAACGATTTTTGATCAGACGTTGCTGGATGAGTGGCTTGTTAAGCTGAAAAGTAGTGAGCTGTTCTCCTTTGATTTAGAAACAACCTCTCTGGATTCTTACTCTGCTGAAATTGTGGGTCTCTCTTTCGCCACCGCTGCAGGCGAGGCGGCCTATCTCCCGCTGGCCCACGACTATTTGGATGCCCCTGAGCAACTCAACCGCGACGACGTACTGGCTCAGTTTACGCCATTACTAGAAGACGAGAATTTGGCAAAAGTTGGCCAGAATCTAAAATATGACCGTGGCGTACTGCTTAACTATGGCATTGAATTAAAGGGTATCCGTTTCGATACCATGCTGGAGTCTTACCTCTATAACAGTGTGGCGGGTAAACACGATATGGATAGCCTCTCACAACGCTGGTTAGGCCATAAGACGATCACTTTTGAAGAGATTGCGGGTAAAGGGAAAAAACAGCTAACCTTTAACCAAATAGCGCTCGACCAAGCGGCTCAGTACGCTGCAGAAGATGCCGATGTCACGCTACAGCTGCATCAGAAAATTTGGCCTTTGTTAGAAAATGAAGCGGGCCCTAAAAAAGTCTTCGACGAAATCGAGATGCCCCTTGTACCGGTTATCTCGAAAATCGAGCGCAATGGCGTATTAATAGAGCCGCTGATTCTTTCGGCACACTCCCAAGAGTTGGCGCAACGCCTCGAAGAGTTAGAGAAGAAGGCGCACGAGCTGGCAGGGGAAAGCTTTAATCTCTCATCGCCTAAACAGCTGCAGACAATCTTATTTGAAAAGCAGGGTATTAAGCCGACGAAAAAAACCCCGGGCGGAGCGCCATCAACCAGTGAAGAAGTCTTAGCAGAGCTAGCGCTTGATCACCCGTTACCTAAAGTGATTCTTGAACACCGTGGTCTCTCGAAACTGAAATCGACCTATACCGATAAGTTACCTCTTATGATTAGCCCAGTTACCGGCCGATTACATACGTCTTATCATCAGGCTGTCACCGCAACAGGGCGACTTTCATCGACCGACCCTAACCTTCAAAATATACCGGTACGTAACGATGAAGGTCGACGAATCCGTCAGGCGTTTACTGCTTCCCCTGGCCATAAAATTTTAGCAGCGGACTATTCACAAATTGAGCTGCGGATTATGGCGCACCTTTCGCAAGATAAAGGTTTGTTAGAGGCTTTTGCCCAAGGTGAAGACATCCACCGAGCCACGGCTTCGGAAGTCTTTGGTACCCCTCTCGAAAAGGTGACAGGCGAGCAACGTCGTAGCGCTAAAGCGATTAACTTTGGACTGATTTATGGGATGAGCTCATTTGGCCTATCGCGCCAATTAGGGATAGCACCTGGAGAGGCGAAGAAGTATATGGATCTCTACTTCGAGCGTTACCCCGGTGTCTTGACCTATATGGAAACTACACGCCAGAGTGCGGCCGAAAAAGGGTATGTGGAAACGATTGAAGGCCGCCGACTTTATTTACCCGACATTAAATCGAGCAATGCGATTCGCCGCAAAGCCGCGGAACGGGCAGCAATCAATGCGCCAATGCAGGGGACTGCAGCCGATATTATCAAACGTGCGATGATCGGAGTTGATCACTGGTTAACTACGCAAGATCCCGATCGTATCAAAATGATCATGCAAGTACACGATGAACTCGTCTTCGAAGTGCATGAAGATTTACTCGATAGTGCGACGCAAAAAGTACGCGAAATTATGGAAAACTGCGTCACGCTAGCCGTTCCGCTGCAAGTGGATACCGGCCTAGGTGATAACTGGGATCAGGCGCATTAAGCGAGAAGGTTAAATAATGTTAATTGATAACTACCCGAAAATAGAGTTAGTGGGTGCGCCGACGCCCATTGAGTACCTACCGCGCCTATCCGATTATGTGGAACGCGATATTTACATTAAACGCGATGATCTGACCCCCTTAGGATTAGGGGGGAACAAGCTACGTAAACTCGAGTTTCTCGCCGCACAAGCCCTACAAGAAGGCGCGGATGTTTTGCTCACTGCTGGGGCTATACAGTCTAATCATGTTAGGCAGACGGCGGCAGTGGCGGCGAAACTAGGTCTAAAATGTATGGCGATTTTAGAGAACCCTCTAGAGGACGCGCCGGAAGGTTATCAGCATAATGGCAATCGCTTATTACTCGACTTATTAGGCGTCAATGTTTTACCTGCACAGGTTGGGCCTTCCCTCGCGGAACAGCTGAGCACGCAAGCAGAATTGCTGCAAGCACAAGGATTTCGTCCTTATATTGTACCGGTAGGTGGCTCGAATACTTTGGGCAGTTTGGGATACGTTGGCTGTGCACAAGAAATTATGCATCAAGTGGCGGATATTGCGGATCTCGCGGCGGTCGTCGTCGCATCGGGGAGCGGAGGGACGCATGCCGGCCTGTCAGTGGGTCTGGAACATTATCTTCCTCAGGTTTCCTTGGTGGGGGTGACGGTTTCGCGCAGTCAGGCGCAGCAGCAGCCGATTGTTGAAGCGTTACGTCAATCTTTAGCGGAGACACTGAACGTGAGTGTGAAACAGCCACTCACGTTGTGGGATGACTTCTACGCACCTGGCTACGGCTATACCAATGATAGCGGTAATGATGCGCTCAACTTAGTGGCCCAGCTGGAAGGGATCTTCCTTGACCCCGTTTACACAGCGAAAGCAATGGCAGGAATGTTATCGGGAATTAACAGTCAACGTTTTGCGGGTAGTGGCCCGTTACTATTCATCCACACTGGTGGTTCACCAGCACTCTTCGCCTACTCCTGATCGGTCCACAGTAGTTGGTCGATAGCGAATCCCGCCTGCTTGGCTTTCACTAATAGCGTCTGACGCGATTTAGCGGTTAAGTGGGGCTGGCGGGAGAGGATCCAGAGATAACTTCTGTCTGGTCCGCAGACTAAGGCCGTTTGGTAATCATCATCCAAGGCAATCACGTTATAGCTGGCATAGAAAGGTCCAAAAAACGACACTTTCAATGCTGCGCGGTCACTACTTCCGGTAAAGCGGGCCTTGCCGACACTCTCGGACCATTGTCCTTTTTTAGGATTGAACCCACGGTTTATAACAGTGACGGTGCCATCATTTTGTAACCGATAAGTCGCGGTAACGTGGGTGAGGCCTTTCTCAAACCGATTCTCAAGTCTTGCGACTTCAAACCACTTACCTTGATATTTTTCGATATTAAATGGAGTGACCGGTTTCACGCCTGATGGAGGCGTCAAATTCTGACAGGCCGTTAATAGCGCGAGAGAACCCAAGCCGATAAGGGGTAACAGCAGTTTATATTTCATCTCTATTGCCTTATTTCCGTGTCGTTATAGTATCTCTTTAGTCCCATTATAAAGATGCAGGACTAATTCGCTTTTCCAGAACTCGCCGAGAAAAACATCTTCTACAGTTAATGATTTCTCGTTAAGTTTGGCGGTAAGCCACTCTTCATCTTTTTCGATGATTTCTAAACCATGTTGACGAATTTCGCCGGTTTTAATCACTAATACAGAAAACATTGTTGCTTCTTTAGTAATCACGCTGAGTTGCCCGCCTGGCTCAACTTGTGCATAACGTACCTCTTCAAAGGAATTTATCCCTAAAGAGTGAAGCTGTGAAGTTAGGCTAACGATATCGAGCTTATTTCGACTTTTAAGGACATTCTCGAGAATAAAATTACCGTTTTTCATAATGGGAATTGGGTCACCAATTGTAATGGTACGGATTGCCGAGATGTGCTTACTGGCGAAGTTTAAAGCGCTAATCAATATCACGCCGAGGAGAAGTAGAATTACATATTGTTGAAGAGGAATGGTATCGCTATAAATCACTCCGCCAATAATGCCACCCAACACGAAATTGCCAATAAAATCGATCGGTGTCATCTGTGACAGTTGAGTCTTACCGGTAAGATTGAGGTGAGCAATAAGAACGCAGAAACCAATCAGTAATTTGAGGAAAGTAAATTCGTAATATCCCACAAATTATCCTTACTATTTTGATCAAAGAATGACTCTAAGGATAATACAAATTGTCTAGCAGAGAGAGGATAGGTCGAAATTGTTCCCAATAAAAAATCTTACTGGGAACGTGAAGGGAATTACTTAGCGTAGGCTTCTGTCGAAATGTTCAGGCTAATGGTATCGCTTACCGCAGGTACATATTTATCAATACCGAACGCTGAACGCTGTAGAGTGCCGCTAGCATCAAACCCAACCGCTTGTTTTTTCACCATTGCGTGTTCACCAATCTTGTTCAGGGTGGCATGCAGGGTGACCGGCTTAGTGACACCTTTTAGGGTTAGATTTCCTTCAACGTCATAGTTGTGTTGGCCGCGTGGGGTCACTTTCGTACTGGTAAAAGTTGCTGTGGCATATTTTGTGGTATCGAAGTAATCGCTACCTTGGAACTCTTTGGTCAAGGCGGGTACATGGGTATCAATATTACTTACTGGAATAGAGACTTGTACCGATGATGCAGCAGGATGTTGCGGATCAAATTTTATCACCCCCGTTGCGCCTGGAATATCAGCAGTAGGGTGCGAAAATCCAAAATGGTCCCAACTCACCACAATCGAAGTGTGGGCGGTATCTACTTGGTAATCCACCGCCGCCGCGTGGGAGGCTGCACTGTATAGTGCGCTGACTGCAACAAAAGGTAAGAGAACGGCGCTGATTTTTTTCATTATTTTCTATCCTGTGTAGGGTGAATTCATTAATCATGGCTTATTTACTGATTAACAGATAGTTAATAGTTTTGTTCTCTTAGTTCAAATAAATTGTTCGAATTAACGACAGTCTTCACAGCTCTGTATAAAAAAGGGTGCCTGCGTAGGCACCCGAAACGGTTAGAAATCGTATTGCAGGGCAACGCGGTTTTGCCAGAAATCTTTCTTATAAAGAGGTGATGTCTGTACGCCAACAAAATCGGTCAAGCTTAAGCCTTTGAGGGCACCACCAAAGCTATAAATACCATAAACAAGATACTCAGACTGACGTAAGCTACCGTTGCTATTGGCTGGTTTAAGGTCCATCCAAGAGTAGCGAGTCCCCACGGTCACTTGCTCCGTCGCGCTATAATTCAAGCTGGTGGCCCAAGCGTTACCATTACCTAAGTCTTGAGTACTGGTGAAGAAGGGTTGAGCGAAATAGGGGCCGGAAGAGGCGTTGTGTGCATATGGCGTGACCAGAGGGTATTGATGGCCACTCGCATTATTGGCTAGATAGTCATAGCCAACTTTCCAGTTCAGGTTGCTCAGCAGATTGAGTGAGAGCTGCCAGCCGATGCTTTGGCTATTCACTGGACCCGCTAAATCTTTACCGTTACCGGTACCGCGAAGGTATTGGATACCAAAATCAGGCTGTAAAGGCGCTTGGTTCCATTGTACATGCCCTTCGGTATAGAAGATATCGCTGTAATCGTTATAATTTTCGTACCAGGCAACGCCGTTCAAATGAACATCGTTAATATCCCAATGGTGCCCAGCGCCCAGCGACCACATACCATTTGTTTTTTCGTCAGACCCATAAGCGGTATAACGCTGCTGACGATCCGAGCCCCAAGATTTATAGCGGAAGACTTTGGTTGCTCGGATGAAATCTTCACCCTGACCATATTCGGCGTCAATCGCTTGATAGATCATCGGCGTAATACGCCAGTCGTAATTCCCTAAGAAGGGTATATCAAGTTGTTGGTTACCGGCCGTGATCCGAAAATCGTCATTACGCCACTGTAACCAGGCTTCGCCAACATTGGTTTGATTATCGCCAAGTTCACTCACGGTCTGACTGGCTGCGCCGTGATTAATACCGCGTACAAATATGCCACTCACGCCAAGGTTAAAGCCATCGAGCGGTGCAGTCTCATATTTTAGAAAGCCACCGTAACTTATGGTGTCTTGATTCAAACCCTGAGCAAAATAGGCATTATGGGTTGAATAGTACATTGAACGTAGACTACCGCTGACTTTACCTTGAGTAATAGCCTCTTCTAGGTTCGATGCTGAGCTAGTGTCAGCGGTGGCGGCATAACCAAACATGGGGACAAATGCCGTTAAAACTAAATAGCGGGCAAGCCCACGCGTGCGATGCGTTGATGCTGAGTGTGTATGCATGTTATTCCCTACCTGAATAAAAATTATTATAAATCGATCAAATGTTTAGCGGCTTTGCGGTGATGGCTAAGAAGTCTTGGAAGGTCCATATCAACGATTTCCCCGTCGATGACCCGCCACTTTCCTGCGACCATGACACGATTAGCACGCTCCGCACCACAGAGTAGTAATGCCGCGAGTGGATCGTGGCTTCCGCTAAAGCGAATATCTTCTAAGGTGAATAAAGCTAAATCGGCCTGTTTTCCGATAGCAATTTCCCCTATATCGTTTCTACCTAAGGTTTGTGCCCCTCCTCGTGTTGCCCAGCCTAATACCAATTCTGGCGTAATCGTTTGCGTCCCGTAGCGCAATCGTTGCAAGTAAAGTGCTTGCCGTGCTTCATACATCATATTCGAGGCATCGTTTGATGCCGATCCATCCACCCCTAAACTTATAGTGGCGCCCGCTTGCAGTAGCTCCTGCGTCCGACAGATGCCCGAAGCGAGCCGCATATTAGAAACTGGGCAATGGCTAATGGCAACGCCTTCTTTCCCCAAACGGTAAATTTCTTCATCATTGAAGTGAATTCCATGCGCCAACCAAGTACGAGAGCTTAGCCACCCTACTGAATCTAAGTAATCCACCGTACGTAAACCAAAAAGCTTTAAACAAAATGCTTCTTCATCCAACGTTTCTGCCAAATGGGTATGTAAGCGAACGTTCTTCTCTTCCGCGAGTTGTGCGCTTTGCTTCATGATTTCAGGTGTCACCGAAAAAGGTGAACAGGGGGCAAGGGCAATGTTAATCATGGCCCCGTCCTGCGTATCGTGGTAACGCTCAATCAATCGTTGGCTATCTTCTAAAATAGTCTCGGCGGCTTGTACGGTGTGTTCAGGAGGTAATCCGCCAGATTTCTCTCCTAAACTCATGGAACCGCGGCTTAAGGTTGCGCGCATCCCAAGATGATTCACTGCGTCGACTTGGATATCTATAGCCTCTTCCATCCCTATCGGAAAAAGATAGTGATGATCGCTGGTGGTCGTGCACCCAGAAAGTAGCAATTCGGCTAAGGCGACTTCGCTTCCCAGACGTAACGCCTGCGGCGTTAATTTGGCCCATACCGGGTAAAGGGTTTTCAACCAAGGAAAGAGTGGTTGATTGATAACGGGTCCCCAAGCGCGGGTTAACGTCTGATAAAAATGGTGGTGGGTATTAATCAACCCCGGTAAAACCACATGTTGGCGCGCATCAAAAATCGTCTCGCAGGGGTGGGACGGCTGTTGTCCCGTAGCAAGGACTTCAACGATTTTACCGCCTTCAATCACCAGGCCATTTGTTTCAATTTGCTGGGTTCCATTGAAGCAGGCCAAGGGTTGCTTAATCCATATACGCTCAGTCATCCGTTTTTTCCTTTGAAGTAGGTAAGAGCAAATTCAGCAAGATGGCTAGGGTTCCACCACTGGTGACGGCATTTTGGAAGAGAGTTTGGAAGAACTGAGGCATCGCTTTAAGAATGTCTGGCTGAGATTCAATTCCTAGCCCCACGCCAAAAGCTAGGGCGATAATAAGCATGCTGCGACTATCTAAGCTTTCTCTTGTCATGATACGAATGCCCGCTGCCACGACACTCCCGAACATCACTAAGGTTGCGCCGCCTAGAACGGGTTTCGGAAGTTGCTCAAGTAATTGACTGAACTGAGGAAATAGTCCTAATAGGATAAATAGCGCACCAATCCATATTCCCGCATAGCGGCTGGCAACTTGCGTCATCTGGATGACACCATTATTTTGCGCGAAGGTAGTATTCGGGAAGGAAGAAAATATTGCGGCCACTAAGCAGCTGACGCCATCCCCTAAGATCCCTCCACGGATCCGATTTTGAAAATCTGGACCTACCAGTGGCTGCTTTGAAAGCATACAGTTAGCGGTTAGATCTCCCACAGTTTCAATGATTGAGATTAACGATACCAAAGCGATAGGAATAAAGACCGACCATGAAAAACTCAAGCCAAAACGAAAAGGTATAGGTAAAGAGGGCAGAAGATCTGAACTAAAATGCGGATGGAACTTACCCACTATCGCGGCAAGAATAGATCCTGCAACAATCCCAACGATAATACTGGAGAGCTTACACCAAGCACGACGGCTACAGTTCATCAGCACTATAATGAGCAGAGTGAATAGTCCTAGGCCAAGATTATGTGGAGAAGCAAAGTCTGTGGCGCCAAATCCACCGCCCCAATCGGTTATACTGACTTTAATTAAACTGATACCGATTAGAACAATAACGATACCGGTGACCAGCGGCGTCAATAAACGCGAAAAAGTATGGATAAATTGGCTAACAATCAGCGGGATAATTGCCGACACTAAAGTACAACCAAAAATCATTGCCAGAATCTGTTCTGAGGTCGCCCCCTGTTGTTTTAGCAGTAACCCCCCCGCAATAATGACGCCCAAGAAGGCAAAGCTAGTGCCTTGCAGGCAAATCATCCCCGCGCCGATATTACGAAAACGTACGGCTTGAATGACCGTGCCAACACCTGAAGCAAATAGCGACATGCTGATTAAATAAGGAAGCCACTGTGTTAGGCCAAGGGAACTGCCAATAATTAAGGGTGGCGTCACAATCCCAACAATACTCGCCAACATATGCTGGACGGCGGTACAGACTGCAGGTATGAAAGGTAAACGATCGTTTAGACCGTAAAGTAGCGGTTCATCATTTGTTTTTTGCATTGGCTCGCATCCCCTGTTTTTTCCTAACCACAGCAAAAACTATTCCACTTATTAAAGTGAGGCGGAATAAGGTCAAAACAGGGCGTTGAAAGCCATTGCGAAGATAAGAACACTTTTAGGTAAGTAATTTTTGATTCAGTTAATTACTTTTTGAGGCTTATTAGGTCATTACGCACCATTTTGGTGCTTAATTTTTAAGACTATTCCAAGAAATTCATATTTTTGTCATAAAGCGTAAGGATAATCACCTTGCTCGATTATTGCAGTGTTTAATTACAGGATAATGATATTAATGAAAACGCGTTTATTTTCGCCCTCAATCTTGGCGTTATGTTTACTGGGACTTCCCGCGGTCAGCCAAGCAGAAATTACTCTCTTAAAACAAGATCCTCAGGCGACAGATCCTCTCAGCCGCTTAAATGTCAAAGTGGGGGGGAGTATTCGTCCTCAGTTTAATCATCAGACCGGTGGCAAAGATAAATCGTACAAACGTAACGGTTTTGATGGTGGTACACGTTTTCGTTTCAGCGTGGATTACGCACTGACACAAGATATCAACTGGGTAAACTACTACGAAGTCGGTGTTAATATTCCTAAGGTCTTTAACTGGGATAATCATTACGCTTCCGGCGCAACCAACACGACCCGCCGTCAATGGTTTACTGGATTAAAGAGCCAGCAGTATGGTCAATTGACCTTCGGACAACAGAACAGTGTTTATTACGATGCGGTCGGGGCAAAAACCGATATTTGGGATGACGATATGTTAGCTCAAGCACCGGGTAATGGGGTTAACGGCGATTACGATGGATCATACCGTTCTCGCAAAATGCTGAAATATAAAGGCCGAGTGGGTGATTTCGATGTCTATGCATCCTACCTGTTTGGCGACGATCCTCTACTAACCAGCGATAAGATGCGCTACAAACGTAAAGGTGGTGGTTCTGTAGGGGTCGATTATCACATCACCAAAGACCTGTCATGGGGAACGGCATGGAACTATACCAAAGCGACCGTTTATGATCATGCAAAGGGTCAGAGTAAAGATTATAACCAAAATATCGTGGGGACCTCTCTGGGCTGGACACCGGGTAACTGGACCGTTGCCGCAGGCGGTGGTTACTACCAAAACTTCCTGAAGACCAAGCTTAAGAATGCAAATAACTACTTTGCAGGCGATGCATGGGGCGTAGAATATTTTGCCGGTTATAAGTTCCCAATCCAGCAGATGGGTGTAAAAGCGGTAATGCCTTATGTCATGGGTGACCGTCTTGAATACGTTAATGGCCGTAATTACAAACGTATTGATAATGGCGTAGGGGTGGCGTTATTTGCTTATTACGGCTTCCGTGTCGACTATGAGCACGTCTTTGCTTCCACAACGGATAAAGAAGGGGATATGAACCTCGTACGTTTCCGCTACGACTTCTAACGCTTCACCGGTGTCTTCATCCTCTGGGTGAAGACACTTTCCATTAAGGACCTATCGGCTTGTCGCCCAAAATAGTTGCTCGGTGCATGACTCGTCGTTGTGGATGATAGTCATCACAGGCGTAATGCTGAGTAATACGATTGTCCCAAAATACCACGTCATTCGCCTGCCAATGCCAACGAACCGAAAACTCGGGACGAGTACTGTGAGTAAAGAGTAACTCCAGCAATGCGCGACTTTCCACTGCACTTAAGCCAATAATCCGCCGTGTGAATCCTGGGGTAACAAATAGCCCTTTCTTACCGGTATCGGGATGAACTCGAACCACAGGGTGAATGACGGGAGGATGGTCTTGGCGAGCTTTAGCGACCTGTTGTCGTGCTTCAGTGGTCGTACTAAAACGCTCATCGGGAAAAGACAGTTGAATATCATGTTCGGCATCGAGACCGTCTATCAGCTGTTGAATCGGCGGTGAGAGCGCATCGTAGGCTGCACTGCTACTCGCCCATAATGTATCACCACCGTATTCAGGGACTTGGATGGCATTAAGGATGGAACCTAGGGGAGGCGTTTCGATAAAGGTGACATCGGTATGCCAAAGAGCGTTATCCCGTAAATCATTGAGCGCCGTATCGAGAATTAAAATTTCGGGTTGCTGTTCCACTTTCGGGTAAATGGGGTGGATATGTAAGTTACCGAATCGGCCAGCAAGCTTAGCTTGATCGGCGGGCGTCAGGTGTTGACCACGAAAGAAAAGCACTTGGTATTTAAGGAGTAATGAATAGACCGTGCGCTGATTATCAGCGGTCAGTTCGGTCAAATCAATACCGTCAATCTTTGCGCCAAGTGCAGGGGTAAGTGGGGTCGCGTTAATAGTCATAAAGGCTCCAACGAGCAAATCTTTTCTGTAATTGTCTAAGCAGGAGTTCGATAACCAGTGCTACCGCTGCAATGAGGAGGATTCCTGCGACGACGACATCAGTCGATAAAAACTGTGCAGCAGATTGCACCATAAAGCCTAATCCACGATTAGCGGCGATAAGTTCTGCAGCCACTAAGGTCGACCAGCCGACACCCAAGGCAATCCTTATTCCCGTCAGCAGTTCAGGAAGGATACTGGGTAAGATTACCCACTTCATAACTTGCCAAGACGATGCACCCAAGCAGCGGACGGCTTGAACTCGGTGTGGTTCGATACGGCGTACCGCTTCCGCTGTACTGATAGTTAAAGGGGCGAAAATCGCTAAGAAGATGAGGAGAATTTTCGACACTTCACCGATCCCCAACCAAATAACGATTAAGGGTAAATAAGCCAGTGGCGGGATGGGGCGATAAAAATCCAAAATAGGGGTGAAAATAGCCCGCACTACCGGCGTAAGTCCCATGAGAATACCGAGAGGGATTGCTGTTACTAACGCAATGGCTAAGGCGACTAACACCCGAAGCAAGCTGGCGGTAACATGCTGACCTAAGCTAATATCGAGGTAACCTTGTTGCCATAATTGCTTAAATGCCAGAAACAACTCTTTGGGTGATGGAAAGAATAGCGTATTGATCCAACCGTAGTGAGAAGCGGTAAACCATGCCCCTACGATCACCAGAATGGTAAAACTGGAGATTAGGGATAAATAGCGGGTAGCGTTGTATCGAGAATAGGAGGTGCTACGTAGCGACGTCATGCGACCTCCAATAATTGATCCAGCAAGGATTGCCGATCATCAGTGAAACGGCTATCAGACTTGAGCGATCTGACCGTCTCACCCTCTAGAAAACGACGGGCAAAGGGGGGCTGTTGGTGTGTCATAATTTGCGTAGGAGGCCCCTGTAGTAGATATAAATCTGTAGCCAATAACAGGGCTTCATCAACACTATGGGTGATTAGCAGAAAACCCACTCCCGTCTCTTTCCAGATCGTCAGTAGGAGTGCTTGCATTTTTTCTCGTGTCAGCGCGTCCAGTGCTCCAAATGGCTCATCCAATAGTAGAAAGTCAGGTTTAATCGCGAGGGCACGGGCGAGACCTAGCCGTTGCCGTTGCCCCCCTGAGAGCTGTTGTATTGGATGCTTAGCATGGGCGGCTAATCCGACCAATTCGAGATAGTCTTTGGTAATTTTTTGACGCTGTGCCTTGGCAACACCTTGGATCTTAAGGCCGATCTCGACATTGTGTTCGGTAGTTAACCAAGGTAATAAGGCATCATCTTGAAACACCACCGCCCGCTGTCCAGATGGCCCGTTAAGGCATTGATCATTCAGGATAACCTGACCTTGATCCAAAGATTGAAAGCCGGCAAAAACGTTGAGTAGGGTAGATTTACCGCATCCAGAGGGGCCAAGCAGCACAACACTTTCCCCTTTATTGATCGACATCGATATCTTATCGAAGATAGGTTGCTGCGCTTCGCCGTGAGTGAAGGTTAAATGCCCTTGAATAATCTGTAGCTGGCTCATGGTTGACGACTCAACTTGACGAATTTATCGCTAATAAACGGGCGATAGTCAGGTAATACGGCAGGAATACGATGCTGTTCAACCAAGAATTCGGCAGTCGCTTTGGTGGCTATTGCGCTGCCACCCTCCAGAAATGATGCGCTAAGTTGTTGCGTATAGGTGGGATAAACACTACCAGAGAGCAGGCCAGGAATATCTTGGGCGGATACCCCGACTAATTTAGCAATTTTCTGCGCATTTTCGCTGGTGGCACGGTATTGCTCAGGATGTTGAGCATAATGATCGAAACTTTCTAATACGACATGTGCGTACTTTGCTAAGACTTCTGGGTGCTGCTCAGCGAAGTCTTTGCGCGTAACCCATACTTCAAACGTGGGGTTACCCCATTCACCCACCTGTTTTGCGTCAGTCAGCACTTTGCCATCTTTTTCTATTTGGCTGAGAGCGGGTGACCAAACAAAAGCGCCATCAATATCCCCTCTTTTCCAGGCCGCGGCGATTTCCGGAGGGTTAAGATTAACAATCTTCACGTCACCGGGTTTGTAGCCCCAGTGCTTCAATGCCGCCAGTAAGCTGTAGTGCGACGTCGAGACAAAAGGCGTGGCCAAGGTCTTACCTTTCAAATCCTGATAACTATTGATATGGCTGGTATTACGGACAACCAAGGCTTCGGCACCGTGAATTTGAGTCGATACTAGGAAAGCGACAATCGGCAGGTTCCGCGAGGTCGCGGCAGCAAATGGGCTAGAGCCTAAATTACCGATTTGAATAGAACCAGAGGCTAATGCGGCGACAACCTCCGGTCCGCTATTGAAGCGACGCCAATCGAGTGGTTGACCAATTGTTTTTTCAAAAACACCATCGGCTTGAGCGACTTTTGACGGGTCAACGCCCGTTTGGTAGCCAATCACGATGGGAGCGGCGAGAGTGGTAAAGGGGAAGGTTGCAGCGATCAGTAAACTAGCGAGTAGGCCTTTCATAGATATTCCTTATTCGTTTTTTAGAAATCTAATCGAATAAGGGAGGGCGCCAAACTACATATTAGGCATTTAGAAAGACTAAAATTAGCTAAAGCCCCTCAGGTAGAATACCTGAGGGGTGGGGAATTATGGATGCATACCGTTAAGGATAATTGAGGTGATGATTCCCGTGGTTGCTGCGACCAGTAGGTAATTACCATCTACATAAGCCCAATGCTGGCCATGTGGAGGGGACGGTAGTCCACGGTCACGCCAATCATCCACGCGATAGTCAGGGCCGCGAAAATCATCGGGTACTGGGCGGCCACGATCAAAATCATGACCACGATATGAAAAATGACGTGGGCCATCATCATGACGACGATACTCTCCATGAGAAGGGCCTCCGTCGTAGCGATCATCCGGTCCTCTGCCTGGGCCATCTGCTAAGACAGACTGGCTCACCATTAATGCTGAAAGTGATAGCAGAGAAAGTGTTTTCCAGTTAGCGAATAATTTCATAATGACTCCAAAGTAACCCTAAGCGGATTGATAACGTCAATGATGCCGAACTTCAATCGATGTTGTGTAGTGTAGGGGATGTCATGTCAGGCGATTTAGAAAAACTGATAGGATTGCTATAAAGAGTATGACAAAGCATGTCAATCTTAACGATTTCTAGGAAGATGAGAAGAAAGGACACATTTTGTTGTAGAAACCTCAGGTAGAGCGAGAAAGAGGGATTACGCTTAAGAGTAAGCAAACTCATTACTCAGAGGTTAGGATGATATTAACGTCAATTCAGAAAGGTAACCCCCAGCACCCCCCCTTAGTCTTTATGCATTATCTTGGGGGGTCAGCAAAGACTTGGCTTCCCGTTGTCGAAGTGCTCTCGCAACACTTTTACTGTATCTCACTGGATATGCCTGGCTTTGGTGATTCTGCTCACCTTGCACCGGCATCTATTTCAACGCAAGCCGAAGCTGTCAGGGCGACCTTAAAGGAATTAGGGGTGAGTCAGCCATGGCTCATCGGCCATTCGATGACTGGAAAGCTGGTTGCCGCCATGGCGCTGGAAGCCCCGACTGAGGTGTCAGGTATTATATTGACGGCTCCCTCGCCCTTATGCCCGCAGCCCATGACCGATCAGCAATTTGCAATGCAATATGAGTGGCAGGCAACACGTGAGCATGCCAGTCAATTTGTGGCGGGTTCTCACCAGAAGCCTTTATCACCAGAATTAGAGCAACGTACCCTTGATGATGTATTGAGGGCGAATCCTGCAGCGTTCCCTTATTGGGCGAAAACGGCTAGCCAAGAGGATTTGACTCACCGCTATGAAGATATAACGCTTCCTGCATTATTACTGTTAGGCGAAGAAGACGACAATGTTCCACGCCTTGAACAGCAACGCTCCTCGACCCTTCACCAGTTTTCTCCCAACGAGTATCAGATCATGGAAGGTTGCGGCCATTTACTCCCACTTGAAGCAACTGAAAAACTGGTGGCGATAATCAGTGGATTTATCAATAAATATTCCTGATAAATCTTGGCCTCCCGCAGAGGTGTTTTACTGCGGGGGGAACGAAATAAAAGACGGTAGGGAAAACTTCTTTCAAAGGATGATGGTTGATAGTATTAAAAAATAATAATAGGACTATTTGTGTTTTTTATTTTTTACATTGATTATTCTTGTTCTGGGATGTGTAGCGGTAAGTTATACTTTTCCTGGTATGTAAGAATATATATCTATTTTTTTACCGTATTTTATATTTAAATAAAATTTCAAGATAAAAGGATGTGTCGATGAAAATACTACATTCATACGAGGTAGATAATGTTTTTGGTGGAAACTCTAACTCTAATTGGGAGGCGGCGAGGAATACGGGTAGTCGCTCCCAAAATAGAGGAGGTTCCTATGGTGCTGTCGATTCTTGTGGCGCTGGAATATTGGGTGGATTAGTCGCTGGAGCACCGGGTGGGCCACTGGCTATGGCTATTGGAGTGCTTGGCTGAATGATCGCGGGACAATGTAAGATAAGTAGTTTTAGTCGTAGCAATGGGCGCTCACAAAATTCGAATGCTTCTTCTGAAAGAAACCTTGGGGGCCAATGTACATGGTAATTATAAAATTATAAGAGGATATTGTTAAAGTGAAAAAAATAATTTATTTTTTAGTTTATTTCTTATTATTTCTCATTGGTTTTTATTTACTTAAATATTCTCATGTTTTTGAGATAGATGAATCAGCATCAATCCTCGAATCAGCATCGAAATTTATCGTAATGATTATAACTCTAATGGCATTAACTCGATGGGGAATGAGGATCTATAATTTCTTTATAAAGTGATATCACTACAGTGTCTCGATGATAGGTGATTTTTCGCGCTAAGGGATTACCTTAATGTTTGAAGAAAAGGAGGAGATTCGGCATATACACTGTACCGACTTATGTTTATTTTCTGTGTTGATATTAAGGGTTTTACAGTGTTTATTACTTAGAGGGTAATATTTTTAGCTATTAATATATTCGATAAAAGGACATTATGAATTGATACGGTAGAGGAACTTAACGGTACATATTTTTTCGATGGAACAAGCAATCTTAGTCCGTAGGAGCTTCTTTTCTGGGTAATGATAGATGAGGCACACAAACAACTGGGAATTAAAGATATAGTCGGTCTTGCGTCAATAATTTTGGGAAATAATGTTATCGATATTCCTGGAAAACCCATAACTGCTACGCGTGGAACTTCCCCAGCCTCACCTTTTTTTCTTAAGCATCTGAGTCACAAATTTAGAACTAGAATACTGCCAACCCTTACTAAAAAATCATTCACCCTCCGAGGTATAAAAATATTTTGGGTTAATAATCTCGGTGCATTTGCAGGCAGGGCTGTACCTGTACTTGGCTGGAGTATTATGGCTGCTGATGTTGTAATAATTAGTTTTAATACAGTCAACAGGTTTAATACTATCGTACGTTCGGAGGAAAAAATATGGTGAATCATTATAGCGACGAGGGGATTAGAGAATTCCTCCTTGATCACCTACCAAAAGTGACAAGCTTTTTTAAGAAAGTGAATGTTTCTGATGATGAAGCGTTACAGGATATTTTTGAAAGTGAAGACTTGGCAGCGCTGGTCAATGATTTATCATCTGAACTGAATACTGATTGTGAAAATTTAAACATGATTAGGTATTTTCCGTGGAACTTCGAATCTATTTTCGACAGGCATCCAGACAATACAGGCAAAGCACCACTATCACTCAGAATGTTTGTTGAATCGGTAAAAGCAGGTCGGTGGCTTTACGATTAAGCGCAAAAAAGCACAGTGCTTTCATAAAATTACTATCCTAATTTTTACGATGCTTATTTTATAATACGAGACCCCACTTGCGGGCCTGTATATCTGTTAATTTGGGTTCTCACGAAAACCGGAATATTGAAGAAGAGGACGTACCCAAAGAGTATTTCTAAGTACCATCGGGCATGCCTTTGAGTACACAGTATTTACGTATTTTATTGCGTCTTTATGATGCTGGCGATAATAAAAAACCGCGACAGTGCGCGGCTTATGAGGATTTTGTGCGGGTAGGTGATTCTTTTTAAGTGTTTACTCAATATTCTGAATCTGCTCACGCATCTGTTCGATCAACACTTTTAACTCAATCGCCGAAGTCGTAATGGTTGCATTGATTGATTTGGACGCAAGCGTATTCGACTCTCGGTTGAATTCTTGCATCATAAAATCCAAACGGCGGCCGACGGCTTCTTTTTTCTTAAGAATATTGTAGGTTTCTTTGATATGCGCGTCGAGACGGTCCAGCTCCTCGGCAACATCAATACGCTGTGCCAACATGATCAGCTCTTGTTCAAGTCGTTGCGTATCGACCTGAATCGCGGCATCGTCCAGTTTACTGACCAGTCGCTCACGCTGCCAAACGAGCACAGCAGGCATCTCTGTTCTGACGGTAGCGACTTCGTGACTGACTGCCGCTAGCCGCTGTTCGATCAGTTGCTTTAGTGCGGCACCTTCCGTTTCTCTCGCCTCAACAAATGCATTCAATGCTTGGTCAAGTCCTACCATAAGCTGTTGATTAATGGCGTCTAAATCTTGCTCGCCCGCGCTCATCACACCTGGCCAACGGAGGATATCGACAGGATTAATCGACCCTTCATCGGTTTGACATTTTACCCAGTTTGCGGCGTTGATCACTTGCTGCGCTAATGTCTGGTTTAAGGATAATTCGCCTTGCGCACCGGGGTTCGGTTCAAAACGAAGCTGGCATTCGACCTTACCTCGGGTTAAACGCTGGCGAATACGATCGCGAATAACCGGCTCCAAACTACGAAATTGCTCAGGAAGGCGAATATAGGTTTCAAGGTAACGTTGGTTAACTGAGCGTAGCTCCCAGCTGGCGTTGCCCCATTCTCCTTTCATATCGTGGCGTGCAAAAGCGGTCATACTGCGGATCATAGTGATTACTCATTTTGGTCAATTTACCGGTGAGTATAGCCGCCCAGGCGCTGTGAAAACAGCGCAGTCTGTAAGTCGATGGCTATACGGCTCATTACCCCTTAGGATAGGCGCTCGCGTATCAGAGAAGGAACAAAGATGAAAATCTCAGTCTATTCATTATTATTGACCAGTGGATTACTCCTCGCAGGCTGCCAGTCGCGGCAGCCGGATAGTGCATCTTGTCAGGTGGGAAGCGCCATGCAACAAACTCAGCTCTGGTTTGGTCTCAGCAAACCAGATGGACAGTCCATTTCAACGCAACAGTGGCAACACTTTGTTGACCAAGTGATCACTCCCGCCTTTCCACAGGGATTATCAGTAGTAGAGGCGAGAGGTCAGTGGCTAGGAAACGACGGTGTGCGTGTCAGCGAAAATAGTCGTGGAGTATTACTGATTTATCCCGCAAGCAAAGAGAAGTCACAAGCGATCGATCGTATTCGAACCCGCTATCAACAACTTTTTGCTCAAGAGTCGGTCATGCGCATCGACCAACCTGTATGTGTTGCCTTCTAGATGTTGGGCGCAACCCGTGCGCCCGCTTTAGCTTAAAGGAACAGGCTTGCGAAGGTGGCTGACAGAAGGCTCACTAATGTTGAGCCATACACCAGTTTCCAACCATAACGAGAAACAATATTCCCTTGTTTTTCGTTGAGGCCTTTCACCGCTCCTGCAACAATACCGATGGAGGCAAAGTTGGCAAACGAGACCAAGAAAATCGACAAAACACCCAGGCCTTTGGCCGTAAACTCTCCAGCTATCTTTTGGAGATCAATCATCGCCACAAATTCGTTCGAGACCAGTTTGGTCGCCATAATACTTCCTGCTCTTAATGCATCCTGCTTAGGGATACCGACTAACCAAGCAAGAGGAGAAAACAGATAGCCAAGTAACTGTTGGAAACTGTAACCGAATAGCACGGAGAACAAGGCGTTAATTGCGCTAATTAAGGCGATAAAGCCAATAAGCATGGCGAGAATGATCATCGCCACTTTGAAACCGGCCAGAATATATTCCCCTAACATTTCGAAAAAGCTCTGTTTTTCATGAAGCTTTTCTAGCGAAATCGGTGCATCGTCTTGCTGGCGTGTCGGATTAATAATCGACAAAATGATGAAGGTACTGAACATATTCAGAAGTAATGCGGTCACGACATAGCGCGCATCAATCATCGACATATAGGCGCCAACAATCGAGAGTGACACCGTCGACATGGCGGTCGCCGCCATGGTGTAGAGGCGTTTCGGTGGGATATCAGCCAGGATACCTTTATAGGCGATAAAGTTCTCAGACTGCCCCAAAATTAAGGTACTCACAGCATTAAAGGATTCAAGTTTTCCCATCCCATTCACTTTAGACAGCAAGGTGCCGATAATCCGTATTAATAGCGGTAAAATCTTCCAATGCTGCAAAATACCAATTAATGCTGAAATAAAGATAATCGGGCATAATACACCGAGAAAAACGAACGCCAGCCCTTGTTGATGAAGACCGCCAAAAACAAAATCTGTACCTTGAGCGGCAAAGCCGAGTAAGGCTTCAAAAAATCCACTGACGCCACCGACTAAGGCTAATCCCGCCGACGAATGTAAGCAAAACCAGCCAATAGCGCCCTCAATAATTAGCAGTTGTAAGAGGAAACGTATTCGAATCTGTTGACGATCATGGCTGACGAGAAACGCCAGTAGTCCAATCACGGCAAGGGCGAGGATAAAATGTAGTAAGGTCAACATAGCTCAGTTTCATTGGCGAAAGAGTAATATTTAGCCATAGTGAGTAAATTTTTTCATCTGTAATCTCGGCAATTCTTCCCACTAACAAGACACTGAATGGTGAAATCCGTATACTGTGCAGCGTTATCCACCGTAGTCGGAGAGAATTTATGCGTCCAGCAGGCCGTAGTGCACAGCAAGTCCGTCCAGTCACGCTCACGCGTCATTACACTAAACATGCCGAAGGGTCGGTACTCGTCGAGTTCGGAGAAACGAAAGTTCTCTGCAACGCCACTGTCGAAGAAGGCGTCCCTCGCTTCTTAAAAGGACAAGGCCAAGGGTGGGTGACTGCAGAGTACGGAATGTTACCGCGCTCGACGCATAGCCGCATGCCGCGTGAAGCGGCCAAAGGTAAACAAGGTGGGCGTACGCTAGAAATTCAACGTCTTATTGCGCGCTCTCTGCGTGCCGCGGTGGACTTAAAAGCACTAGGCGAATACACCATCACCCTCGATTGTGACGTTATCCAAGCAGATGGCGGCACGCGTACTGCTTCGATCACCGGCGCTTGCGTGGCCCTAGCAGATGCCTTAAATGCTCTAGTTGCTAAAGGTAAATTGGCCAAAAACCCAATGAAAGGGATGGTCGCGGCCATTTCTGTTGGCGTCGTTGAGGGTGAAGCCCGTTGCGATCTCGAGTATGTCGAGGATTCTGCAGCCGATACCGATATGAATGTCGTTATGCTTGAAGACGGCCGAATGATCGAAGTACAAGGGACGGCAGAAGGTGAGCCCTTTAGCCATGAAGAGCTGCTTGCATTACTGGCGCTAGCCAAAGAAGGTATCAACGAGTTAGTGGCTGCGCAGAAAGCCGCACTGGCTCAATAACATCAATCAAGCGACCCAAGCGGTCGCTTTTTTATGGGGAAAAGATAATGAAAGCGTGGCAACGTGAATTCATCGAGTTTGCTATTAGTAAGCAAGTACTAAAGTTCGGCGAGTTCACTTTAAAATCCGGACGTAAAAGCCCGTACTTTTTCAATGCTGGTCTCTTTAATACCGGGCGCGATTTAGCACAGCTTGGACGTTTCTACGCACAGGCGTTAGTCGATTCAGGAATCGATTTCGATTTACTGTTCGGGCCGGCTTATAAAGGGATACCGATTGCCACCACCACCGCAGTGGCATTGGCGGACCATCACCAACGCGACCTGCCTTATTGCTTCAATCGTAAGGAAGCGAAAGACCATGGCGAAGGGGGATTACTCGTCGGTAGTCCGCTTGAAGGCCGAGTGATGTTAGTCGATGATGTTATTACAGCTGGGACAGCAATTCGGGAGTCGATGGAAATCATCACGGCACACCATGCTACGTTGGCGGGGGTCTTGATCTCATTAGATCGTCAAGAGCGCGGACGCGAAGCGATTTCGGCGATTCAAGAAGTGGAGCGTGATTACCAGTGTCGAGTTATTTCGATCATTACGCTAAAAGATCTGATTAGCTATCTTGAAGAGCAACCTACTATGGCGGAAGCCTTAGAGGCGGTAAAAGCTTATCGTGAGCAGTACGGTATTTAATAGCAATAGCGGGGCGATCCCCCGCTATCTTTATTGCGCTACTGGAGTTGTGTAGCCAATAAAGGCCAACGCTGATCGAAGTTCGCGGTAGGTTTAAAGCGAAATTCTGAGCGCACATAACGAGAAAGTAGCCCTTCACAGAAAGCAATTACTTGGCTGGCGAGTAGTGTTTCATCACACTGAAAACCTTCGCCATCGCGCATTTTCTTCTCTTTCATGACTTGGCGTAATTGGACTTCAATACGTTCGAAAAGCTGATTGATTCTACCTTGCAAACGATCCTGTTCGAACATTAATGCATGACCGGTCATGATACGTGTTAGGCCAGGATTTCTTTCCCCGAATCCCAGAATAAGCTGTACGATCAGTTTGAGGCGTAGCAAGGTGTCTTTTTCATCATTAAGAATCGAGTTGATTCGAGTAATAAGGCTATCTTCAATAAACTCGATGAGACTATCGAACATCTTAGTTTTACTAGGAAAGTGTCGATAAAGTGCAGCTTCTGATACCCCTACATTCGCGGCTAATTTCGCGGTGGTGATGCGTTGACTGCCATCACCTGACTCCAACATATGAGCCAATGCTTGTAAGATCTCTTCACGTCGGTTGCCCCGCGCGTTTTTTTTCTCTGCCATGCCTTTAACCATCCTAAAAATCCTAATGAATAACCCCAAAGCTGGGGTCATCTCAGAAATAAGTTATCTAAAGGGGCTATATTACTGACGACCAGAGTGCCCGAATCCGCCTTCACCACGTTCAGTCTGTGTGAATTCTTCAACAAGAGAAAATTCAGCTTGAACCACTGGCACGAAAACTAATTGTGCAATGCGATCACCGGCTTCAATAACGAAAGGCTGTTCGCTTCGGTTCCATACCGACACCATCAATTGTCCTTGGTAATCAGAATCGATTAAGCCGACCAGATTACCTAAAACGATACCGTGCTTATGCCCTAAACCAGAACGAGGCAGAATGACCGCCGCTAACTGTGGGTCGGCAACATGTATCGCTAGGCCGGTTGGGATGAGTGTAGTACTGCCCGCATCAAGGGTTACCGATCCATCAGTACAGGCGCGTAAATCGAGACCCGCTGAGCCAGGAGTCGCGTAGGTGGGCAAAGGAAACTCTTTACCTACACGTGGGTCAAGAATCTTAATGTCGATCTTTTTCATAGAGGTTGACTATCTCGTCTAATAATTGCTGGCCAAGGAGTTGTTTGTTACACAGCGGTAACTGTTTTTCTCCCTCCTGCCAGAAAAGGTGAAGGGCATTATTATCACTATCGAAACCTTGAGCGGTGCCCGAGACATTATTGGCACAAATCAAGTCGAGGTTTTTACGTTCTCTTTTTTGTCGGGCGTATTCTTCCACATTCTGGGTTTCTGCCGCAAATCCAACCACAAAAGGTTTGGGGGAAGGAAGCGCAGCAACCCCTGCAACAATGTCAGGGTTTTTAACGAGTTGCAGCGTAATTTCATTGCAATCAGCGGTTTTTTTTATTTTTTCTGCTGCAATATTGACCGCGCGGTAATCGGCGACTGCCGCACAGCCGATAAAAATATGTTGCTCGGTGATCTCTGCCATCACTGCATTATGCATCTCTTCAGCGGAGACCACGTCTCGACGAATGGCCGCCGCAGGGGTAGCCAGATCAACCGGTCCACTGACTAATGTCACTTTCGCACCACGTGCGGCGGCGGCTTGAGCGATAGCAAATCCCATTTTTCCTGAGCTTTTATTACTGATATAGCGAACGGGATCCAAAGCCTCTCGAGTCGGACCAGCAGTAATCATAATATTGAGATGCGCGAGATCGTGTTGGCTGTGGTGCCAAGCAATTGCGTGCTCAACAATGACCAGAGGGTCTAGCATACGACCTGGGCCAATATCGCCACAGGCTTGGTGGCCATGATCAGGCCCCCACACCATGAAGCGATGCTCATGAAGTTTGGCTAAATTACTAGCGGTCAATGTTGAGCGATACATTTGCTGGTTCATGGCAGGGACTATAGCGATAGGGGCTGCAGTCGCTAAGCAAGTTGTGGTGACAATATCGTTTGCCATCCCTTGGGCGATACGCGCAATAAGATCTGCTGAGGCAGGAGCTATAATGACTAAATCCGCCCATTTGGCGAGCTCAATATGGCCCATCGCCGCTTCAGCCTGTGGATCGAGTAAATCAGTCGCGACCGGATAACCGCTGACGGCTTGCAGGCTCAATGGGGTAATGAAAGCTTCAGCCGCATGGGTCATCATTACTCTTACCTCAGCGCCTTGTTCACGTAACCGTCGTACTAAATCCGGTGTTTTATAGGCGGCAATCCCCCCACTGACTCCAAGAAGGATACGTTTATTCGTCAGGCTACTCATAAGATGTCCCATTGCATAAGGTCAAACGGTCTAAAAGTAAGGGGTGTATGGTACCACAAAGCAACATCATCCTAATATTCATGCTCATCCCTTTGATTATCATTGATTTATTGCGGATCTATTATTATCGAGATTAAAAAATGAGAGACGACTCGAAAACCATAACTCTACCACTGTAAATATAAACAGTCATTGCCTAAATTATTGTCTGTGAGGAGAGAGTGGAGGACGAGTCATGATCGAAAAACCGAGGGAAAAGCTTTTAACCTGTGGCGCAGCGGCGTTGACCAATGGGGAGCTTTTGGCAATATTCTTGCGTACCGGCAGGTCAGGAATGCCTGTACTGGATTTCGCGCAGTATATTTTGTCACATTTCGGCAGCTTACAAGCGGTGATGAGCGCTAGCCAAGAGCAATACGCCGCAATAAAAGGTATAGGGCAATCAAAATTAAGTCAGATTTATGCGATAGCAGAACTGGGTAAGCGTTTTTACCAAGAACAGCTACTTTGCCAAGAGAGTATCTCTGACCCGAGTGAGGCTTATTATTATTTGGTTAGCCAGCTGGCTCATTTAGAGCGTGAAGTGTTTCAAGTCATTTTCCTCGATAATCGTCATCGGGTGCTTGAAGCACAAACTATGTTTCAAGGAACCATTAATAGTGTCGAAGTGCATCCTCGAGAAGTTGTCAAAGAAGCTTTACGCTATAATGCTGCCGCGATTATTTTGGCCCATAATCACCCTTCAGGTGTGGCAAAACCAAGTGAAGCGGATAAAAAAATCACTCAGCAAATTCAAAAAGCTTGTCGATTATTCAATATTTCAGTCCTTGACCACTTTGTTATAGGACGAGGTGAATTTTTTTCATTCGCCCAACATGGGTGGCTATAACCTTGAAAAATTAGGTTAAAAAAAAGACAATTAATCGAAAAAGTGTACTTTTTCATCGATCCAAAGAGATCTTTATCTGTTCGGGTCTTGAGCACTAGGCCGACAGGGCGTATACTACGCCACCTTTGAGAATCTCGGGTTTGGCGTTTAGGCCTGCTCAGCGGGTTCACATTGAACTCGCCTGGATAGGTTAAAAGCCTGACGAGGCGGCCAAAACCTAAGTGAAAAGCTCGAGCTGATTTTGATTTTTGGAGATATGACATGTCACGAGTCTGCCAAGTAACTGGCAAGCGTCCGGTAACGGGTAACAACCGTTCCCACGCAATGAACGCGACGAAACGCCGTTTTCTTCCGAACTTACACTCACACCGTTTCTGGGTTGAGAGTGAGAAGCGTTTTGTTACTTTGCGTGTATCTGCTAAAGGTATGCGTGTAATCGATAAAAAGGGTATTGATGCTGTGTTAGCAGACATGCGTACCCGCGGTGAGAAGTACTAAGGAACTGAATCATGGCTAAAGGTATTCGTGAGAAGATCAAGCTAGTTTCCTCTGCTGGTACAGGTCACTTCTATACCACTACGAAGAACAAGCGCACTAAGCCAGAAAAACTGGAACTTAAGAAGTTTGATCCAGTTGTTCGTGAGCACGTGCTTTATAAAGAAGCTAAAATTAAATAATTTTAGTATTCTTATAAAAACCCGGCCCTATGGTCGGGTTTTTTGTTTTTAAGGGGGAGTACCTGATGCCTGAATTACCTGAAGTCGAGACCAGTAGACGAGGTATCGCACCGCATATTGTAGGTGAAACCTTGCTGCATGCTATTGTGAGGCACCCACAGCTTCGCTGGCCAGTGTCCGAAGAGATTTATCAGCTTAGTGATGAGAAGGTCTTAAGCTTAACGCGACGGGCAAAATACCTACTGCTTGAACTGAAGCATGGCTGGATTATTATCCATCTTGGGATGTCAGGCCGCTTACGTATTTTGAGTGAAGAAACTCCTCCTGAAAAACATGACCACGTCGATTTAGTTTTCAGTAATGGTAAAACGTTACGTTATACCGATCCGCGACGTTTCGGCGCATGGTTATGGGAAACCGACCTCACTCAGAGTCGTGTTTTACGCCACCTCGGACCAGAACCCTTGAGTGAGGTATTTAACGCTGAGTGGCTCCTTGAAAAATCGGCCAGCAAAAAAATAGCGATAAAACCTTGGTTAATGGATAACAAATTGGTCGTGGGAGTCGGTAACATCTATGCCAGTGAGTCGCTTTTCCAAGCCGGTATCCATCCTGATCGTCCAGCAAGCGGTTTAAACCACGCAGAGAGTGAAAAGTTAGTCGCTTCGATTAAGGCGGTATTACAGCGATCGATTGAACAAGGGGGAACCACCTTGCGTGACTTTTTACAAACTGATGGTAAACCCGGTTATTTTGCTCAACAGCTCAATGTATATGGGCGTGCCGGTGAACCGTGTTTGCACTGTGGCACCCCTATTATGTCTGGCCGACATGCTCAACGCAGCACCTACTGGTGCCCAAACTGCCAGCACTAGTTTGCGTGGAATTTAGCGAGCACGGCGTGTTGGATCGCAGGGGTAACAAAACCGTCGATACTGCCTTGGTGGCGTGCCACTTCCTTAACGATAGTGGAAGAGAGGAAAGCATAATGCTCGTTCGGGGTCATAAATATCGTTTCAAGTAGTGGGTTGAGCTGTTGATTAGCTTGAGCGAGTTGACGCTCGTAATCAAAATCAGAAACCGAACGAACACCACGAATTAACACGGTGGCACGGTGTTGCTCTGCAAGCTGTGCTAGAAGGCTATCAAACCCAATCACCTCAACATTGGGTAAATTCGCCGTCGCGTGCGTTGCCAAAGTCACCCGCTCTTCAAGACTGAAAAGCGGTTTTTTACTTGGATTCAGTGCGATAGCGACAATTAGCCGCTCAAAGAGCCCTGCACTACGTTTTATGATATCTAAATGCCCAAGCGTGAGTGGGTCAAAGGTTCCTGGATAAATGGCCACAACTGACATACACACTCCTAATGAGATTGAGCGTTAAGATAGGGTTCGACAATATGCAGTAATTGTTGCAGAGCACCTTGGTTCTGATGCAAAACATCCACCGCATGTAGGCCATAATATTTACGTAAATCACTATCCGTAAGCAGTTGTACCATTTCATGGTACAACGCAGCCTGATCAGCCGCAGTGATTAATCCTTGAGCTTGCTCAAGACGCCCGCAAATATCTTTAAAATTCCAGATATGAGGCCCCATGATCACGGGGATAGCGTGGGCAGAGGGCTCCAAAGGATTATGTCCACCGCGTTCCACTAAGCTACCACCGACAAAGGCTATATCGGCGATTCCATAAAGTAGCATCAGTTCACCCATCGTATCGCCGATTAAAACTTGTGTCGTCGCGCTGGGAACCTGATTATTGCTGCGCATCAGCGGTTCGAATGCCAATTTCTCGGCAAGTTCTTTCACCGATTGAAATCGCTCTGGATGACGAGGTACTAAAATCAGTAATAAAGTAGGGAATTGCTCGAGTAATTGGCGATGTGTCTCTAGAATAATACGTTCTTCACCTTCATGGGTGCTGGCGGCGATCCATACTGGGCGATGTGGTGCCCATTGACGACGTAATGCGACCGCCCTTGCGGCCAATTCAGGGGTAACCGAGATATCAAACTTCAAACTTCCCGTCACCGCCACTTGTTCCGGTTTCGCTCCTAATGCTTTGAATCGCTCAGCATCTTCACTATTTTGTGCCGCAATACAGCTGATTTTCTGTAACAGCTCTGCGAGTTCGTTCCCGATTTTTTGATAACGTTTAGCCGAGCGTTCTGATAAACGTGCATTGGCAATAATTAACGGGATATGGCGGCGATGAAGGATATGAATAATATTTGGCCAGAGTTCGGTTTCCATAATGATCATCAAACGCGGTGCAGCAGTATCTAAAAAGCGATTAATAGCGCTAGGAAGGTCATAAGGAAGGTAGACATGTGAGACATTTTTACCAAACGCTGATTGCGCTCGTTCAGATCCCGTCGGTGTCATGGTGGTGACAGTGATTGGTATATCAGGGTATTGATACTGTAGTGCCCTCACCAAGGGGATTGCCGCAAGTGTTTCTCCAACAGAGACCGAATGTAGAACAATACCGCCGGGCACCACTTTTCCTTTGCAATAACCGTAACGCTCTTTCCAGCGTAAACGATATCCTGGCAGTTTTTTACCACGGTGCCAAAGTCTAATCCAAATCAGTGGTTGGATGAGATAAAGTAAAAGGGTATAAACGGCAGTCAGCATTATGTTATCGGTTGGCCTGAAAGATGGAATTAAGGCGTCGATATTATCAGAAAAAACGGGTTCTCACATTACCCCTACACCTTCAGACTTATCTGTTTACCGCAGGGGGTTTTGCTTACTTCATCAAGATATTTGGGCCTTATCATCGCTCGAATAGCCCCCACTCATTGTCCTAATTAGTGTAAACTCGGGAGATTAACCGGGCCTTCTTACCCATTATCGTCCTTTTATTATGATCATTGGGATAATCGGAAGTAAGGTGAATTTACCTAATTGCTGCCTGGCATCCGAATTAATAATGAGTACCAGCGTGTCAAGGTATGAAATCGCCGACCATCAAAGCCCCTTAGAGAGGACGTTTACGTGAAAATAGCCTTTTGCTTACATAAATACTTCCCTTACGGTGGCCAGCAACGGGATTTTAAGCGTATTGCGTTAGCTTGCCAGCGACGTGGGCATCAAATCATTGTCTATACGTTTGAATGGCAAGGAGAAAAGTGCCCAGGGTTTGAAATAGTCATTGTGCCGAAACAAGGATCATCCAACCATGCCCGAAATCACTTTTTTAGCCGTTGGATTGCGGATTATCGGCGGTCACACCCTGACGATGTTTTAGTCGGTTTTAATAAAATGGCAGGTTTAGATATCTATTTCGCCGCAGATGTTTGTTATGCTGCAAAAACGGCGAAAGAAAAAGGGTTCTTTTATAAACTTACCCCTCGTTATCGTAGTTATTCTCAGGCCGAGAGCGCCGTGTTTTCGACGTGTTCAAATACCGAAATACTCGTACTAACGCCTCAGCAGCAAACTGATTTCAGTAAATTTTATCAAACACCTGCGGAACGATTCCATCTACTGTCACCTGGTATTGATCCACAGTTATATTCGTCGCAGCAACGGGATAGCTATCGTGAGAAAACCCGTCAGCAACTTGGCCTGGCGAGCGATGAATTTTTCTTACTACAAGTCGGATCCGATTTTCGGCGCAAGGGTGTCAAGCGGAGCCTTGAAGCTATTGCCGCGTTACCTTTATCGACCAAAGATAAGGTGACTTTTTGGGTAGTGGGTGCAGATAATGCGGTGAGTTATCGACATTATGCCGAAAAACTGGGAATTGCCACTCGAGTCCACTTCCATCAAGGTAGAGACGATATTCCCCAATTAATGGCTGCTGCGGATCTACTTCTTCATCCGGCTCATCAGGAAGCTGCAGGGATTGTCCTTATTGAAGCTTTAGCCTCAGGGTTACCTGTTATCTGTACCGAAGTTTGTGGTAATGCGCCTTACCTCGCTGCTGCCGGGAACGGAAAAGTAATCGGTGAGCCTTTTAATCAAAAGATATTCAATCAAACTCTAGCTACCTCCTTACAAAACACCAACCAGTTGGCATTATGGTCACAGGCAGCGTTGGCGTATTGTGAACAACACGATGTTTATCGTTTACCAGAGCAAGCCGCAGATATTATTGAAAAGAGAGTAAAAGATGCTGCAACTCGAACCGCCTTTTAAGCAGGCATGGCTGCACAGTGATCCTTATGCAGAAATTTTGGCACTACAAGGTGAGACATTTCGGCAAGTAGAAGCCAGAAAAACAATGCGTTTTGATTTTGCTGGAGAAAGCTATTTTGTAAAATATCACCGCGGCACAGCGCTAAAAGAGGTACTAAAAAATCTGATTACGCTGCGTTTACCGGTGCTAGGTGCGAAAAATGAGTGGTTGGCTATTCAGCATCTCCACAAGGTCGACGTCCCGACCATGACCTGCTATGGATACGGACAGCGTCATTGGAACCCCCTTGAACGTGAATCTTTCATCATCACAAAAGATTTAAACCCGGCAATAAGCTTAGAAGATTATTGTGCAAATTGGGCGACTCAGCCGCCGTTGTATCATGTGAAGCGAGCACTGATCAAACAATTAGCGCGAACCGTTGCAGCGATGCACCGTTCCGGTCTTAATCATCGGGATTGTTATATTTGCCATTTCCTCTTGGCACTTCCTTATGATGCCGATCAAAGCAAGCCGAAACTGTCGGTGATCGATCTGCATCGCGCACAGATATGGAAAAAAATGCCAGTACGTTGGCGAGATAAAGATTTGATTGCGCTCTATTACTCAAGTTTCCCTTTGGCACTCTCTTTACGAGACTATTGCTATTTTTTAACTGAGTACTTTTCTTACCCAGTACGAGAGGTTTTCCGAGAAGAGGGCCGTTTGATACGGCGCGCTCAGCAGAAAGCGGAAAAAATTAAACAGCGAACGCTAAGAAAGAA
Source organism: Tatumella ptyseos (assembly GCF_030552895.1). NCBI lineage: Bacteria > Pseudomonadati > Pseudomonadota > Gammaproteobacteria > Enterobacterales > Erwiniaceae > Tatumella > Tatumella ptyseos. The sequence goes on from NZ_CP130649.1 coordinate 3,182,932, forward strand.
TCTCTGAAGGAATGAGTCGTGCTATGACTGCTGAAAAAACATTGTCAATCATGTCGTTACTGGCATGTGAAAAGGCGATCAAACAACGAATTACCATTGACCCTTGCGCAGTCAATGACGATGACGTCCAGCTCCATGTTGGATGGGGGGCAGATGGTGACTTTTTATTAGGCAGTGAAGTTTCAATGGCTTCCGTCGCGGTCAATAACCCGTCTATCCGCTTTCACTTTCATCTTTTCAGTAATGATATACCGCAGCTTAATCAGCAAAAAATAGTTGAGCTTGCTAAGCAACATGCAGTAAAGATAACGCTTTATACTCTGGATAATGATTATTTCGCTCAACTCCCGACTAATCGATTATGGTCATCGGCGATCTACTATCGTTTTATCATGGCTGAGGTAATGGCTCAGACTGCTTCGACCATGCTTTATCTTGATGCGGATGTGGTCTGCCAAAGAGATATTCGCCCACTCCTCGATTTCGATTTCAATAATAAGGTGGTTGCCGCAGTACCTGAACGCGATGCAACATGGTGGGTGCATCAAGCAGAAGTGCTCGGGTGTAATGCTCTTGCGCAGGGATACTTTAATTCCGGGGTAATGCTGATAAATCTTGTTACTTGGCGGTCCGAAGCGGTTTATGAGCATATCCTGCGCTTAGTTGCTAACCCAGAACGTCAAGCTAAACTCACCTTTTACGACCAAGATCTGCTAAATTTAGCGCTAGTTGATAAGAAAATATTCCTAGATAGGGTTTATAATACTCAATATAGCCTTAATTATGAGCTCAATGATGCGAAGCGTAAAAACGCTATGGCTTCATGTGTTTTTATGCATTTTATCGGGCCGACCAAGCCTTGGCATTTGTGGGCACAATACCCCAATGCACAGGCATTTCAGGTGGCAAAAGAACAGTCTCCATGGAAAGAGGAGCCTCTGTTGCAACCTCAGTCAACATATCAATACCGTTATTGTTATAAGCATCTGATTCATCAGAAGCAAACACTAAAAGGATATGGATATTTTTTTAGATACCTACTCCGTAAACTACTTTCTCGGCGATAAATAGATAGCTATGGTTAATCAATCCAAACTTGCAGGCTACACCGTTTATACAAACGGTGATGATCGTTTTTTCATCAGTATGTTGGATGATTTTCTTCATTCTCGTTTAACGACGTTGAAAATATTCCGAAGTATCCCTGACACTAAAGTGAGCTTAGTGGAAAAAGACGGCAGGCTTTTCGTCTTAAAAGTATTTACCCCTAAGGAAAAGCGTAATGAGCGCTTTTTAAAGTCCTTCTTCCGTGGTGATTACTATCTAACACTCTTCAAGCAAACCGCGATGCTTCGCGAACGGAATGTGACTTCACCCAATGATTTTCATCTACTTGCCGAGACTAAAATTTTTAATTTCGCGAGCCGTTTCATCATGATTATTGAATATATCCCCGGTGTAGAAATGGATATTTTAGCGGCTAAAGGTGAATTGACTGAAACAATAAAGTCGGAAGTGTTAGAGAGCGTCAAAGAATTGCATCAACACCATGTTATTTTTGATGATGCACATAAGCAAAATTTTTTACTCTCTAATGGGCGAGTGAGAATCATTGATTTATCGGGTAAAAATTACTCACGCTTTCGTGCGGCAAAAGACTTTATCGATCTGGAAAGACACTTTGGAATCAGTGATTTTCATCGGGGTTTTTCATATCAATGGGTAAAGCGGAAGTCACAATTTCGAAAAAAATTTAAGGCCTTTAAGGGGCGCTTAATTGGGCGTTCAGTGTAAGCGGTTATGATCTCATTTTTTAACTCGATACAACTTTCCGACTTACGCGAACAGCGCAGGCACTCCACGTGCCTTATTTTTCTCTCCGGACCATCTGCCTCAGAGGTTTCAATTTCGCAGTTATGCGTTACGGATATTATCGCAGTTAATGGTTCGGCGAGCTATTTATTGGACAATGGGGTCAGACCCTTTATTTATTTGGTGACAGATGGTCGCTTTCCGCTGCAGCGATTTGAAGAGTTCAAGCGACACGTGGCTGAGAGCTCCTTCACCTTCATCAATCAGGAAGTCTTCGAAGCTGCTCCCGCTGACTTAAAAGACTGGCTAATTGAGCACTGTTTCATTTTAAAAGAGCTTTATAAACGAGAAAAATCAGGCCCCTTAAAAAAGCTCAAGTATGCGCTTTTTTGCGCTCGGCATCCGGCTGTTGTAATGGATGTTCCCTTCTCGAGAAAGAAAAGAATGAAGGGGTTTTCTAAAGACATTACGCTTGGCTACTGTAACTGTAAGACGGTTGCTTATGCCGCGATTCAGTTAGCTTACTCTTTACATTACGCTAAAATTATTTGCGCTGGTTTTGACTTAACATCGGGTGGGAAACGTTTTTATGAACGCCCCGATGAGGCGGCAATGCCCTCAGAGATAGGCCAAGATACGCAGAAAATTATTGCGGTATTACGCTTTATGAGGGAGAAAATTAATCCACCACTTTATACCCTTTCTACATCGACAGCGGTTCCTTATGATGTAATTCCCCGAATAGACCAAGTACATGAAAAGGATGAGTAATGCTATTGATTAGCGTTCCCAGCCTATTTCGATCTCAGGGACTTTCTCCGCGTGAAGTTTTGCCATGATGAAATTTGATAGATAGTTTTCTAAGCGTCTACAAGATAAAAGTTACCGCCACAGCAACCAGCTTGACGTGAATGACTATTAGCGATGGGCTTAATCGATAAAAACCTTGTGTTATAAGGCCCCCATATAATTAGGAAGCCTCGAACCTTAAATACAACCGATATCGGTTAGTTTTGCGAGGACTTGGGTAGGCTGAATTTCGCTCATTTTCCCGCTAGGCTGTCCTTTAATCACATATTGATTCTTACCATACCCGCCAATCAGTAATGGGTCTGTTGGGCCATATAACGTCACATTCGGACGGTCTAATGCTGCGGTTAGGTGACTCAGCCCAGTATCAACCGAGACAACCGCTCTAGCGCCGGCAAGTTGTGTGGCGACTTCACTCAGTGAGAGCTTAGGTAAGACTGTTACTTGAGGGCGCCCTTTCGCCAGTCGAATTGCTCGCTGCTGCTCGATAGCTGATCCCCACGGTAATTTTACCTTAAGACCTGTTGCCACAACCAAGTCAATCAAGGTTTCCCAAGCACTTTCTGGCCAATGTTTATCATCGCGCGTTGTCGCGTGTAAAAAAACAAGATAGTGATTAGCATCTGCGGGGAGGACATTGGTAAAATGCTGGGCGATACCATAATCACCTTGGGTTTTTGGAAGTGGATAGCCAAGACTTACTGAGAATAGCGCTCGAATTTTCTCCACCGCATGTTGGTGTTTACTCAGCCGATGACTGCGGTCGTACCAATAACTGGCAAGAGGCTCGCGGGCACTCTGCCAATCCAAACCATGTTTGGTACCGAGGGCTTTACGAGTGATCAAAGCAGAACTTTTGATCAGCCCCTGTGCATCAATAATGACATCGTAATGAACGCTCTGGAGCTGCTGGTAAAAACGCTGACGCTCTTCTCGGATATCGCGACGAAACCAATTTTTCCGCCAGCGGCGGATAGCTACGGGTATGACGCGATCAACAGCTTGATGCCAAGAAGGGATCTGGCTGAAACCCTCTTCAACGACCCAATCGAAACGGATAGTCGGAATTTGCTGTAGTGCATCGGTTAACGCGGGTAGGGTATGGATAACATCGCCCATGGATGATGTTTTGACGATTAAGACACGCATTCGTGCTCCTGAACCGTGGCTAATAGCGTTTCTAACTCAGAGAAAACTCTCGTTGGCGTAATATCGATAAGGCTTTGATGATAGCCTTGCTCCCCTTCACCCTTACGAATTTTATGGTAACCGGTGATTAAGCGAATAATATGAGCTTTGTCAGTTAATGGCGGCGTAAAGTCTGGACTACTTGGGCCGTACAGCGCGACTAATGGTCGTCCTAGGGCTGCAGCAACATGCATTAATCCAGAGTCGTTAGTGACCACTCCATGGCACTGAGCGAGTAAGATTACCGCCTGATCAAGTTCAGTTTTACCTGCTAAGTTAGTACAGTGTGCCGCTTCGTCTTGGGTCAGTCGTGCGATAATTTCAGCGCCAGCTTCATTATCCTTGGCTGAGCCAAAGAGTGCAATTTGGTAGCCTTTTGCAATCAGCTGTTTAGCGAGTTCAGCATAATGGTAGTCAGGCCAGCGCTTCGCTGGCCCGAATTCTGCCCCTGGACAAAAACCGATGAGCGGACGATCGGCATGCAGACAAAAAAGAGCGGCAGTTTCTAGTTTTTCACGCTCCGAAACAACCAGTGTTGGCCGAGCAAGGGGTCTTGGTAAATCCGCAGCATGAGTCGCTTTGTTTTGTTCGTAGGCTAAAGCGATATAGCGTTCTACCATCAAAGGAAACGCGGTTTTATCTAAACGACGATGATCGTTTAATAAGCCATAACGCATCTCACCTAGCCATCCTGTACGACGTTTGATCCCTGCAAACCAAGGTATCAGAGCCGATTTGAAAGAGTTAGGTAGAACGTAAGCGTGGTCGTAGTGGTTATCACGAAGTGCCTTACCGAGTCGATACCGGTCGCCCAATGCTAGACTCCCATGGCCAATAGGCATTGCGATCGCTTGATTAACCTCTGGCATTCTCGCTAGGAGTGGCCTGCACCATGCTGGAGCCATTACATCTATTTCTGCTTGTGGCCACTGTACTTTCAGCGTTTGGTACAGGCTTTGCGACATCATCATGTCACCCACCCACGATGGCGCAATCACTAATATTTTCATCGATAAGGCTTCCACTTTCTTAAGGCTTATTTAACCAACGCATATAGTCGCTTACGCCTTCAGTTACGGTTTTAAAGGCTTTGGTATAACCTGCATTTCTAAGACGAGTCAGATCAGCTTGAGTATAGGCTTGATAGCGGCCCTTAAGCTTGTCTGGGAAAGGAATATATTCCACTTCACCTTGCTGGTGATGGGCTAGAACGGCATCAGCGACGACTTGGAAAGACTCGGCATGACCTGTACCACAGTTGAAAATACCTGAAACACCATTTTCCCAACACCAGAGGTTTACGTCAGCCACATCTTCGACATAGATAAAATCGCGTTTGAATTGCTCGCTACCCGCGAAAAGCTTAGGATTTTCACCTTGATTAATCTGGTTATTGAGGTGAAAGGCGACACTGGCCATGCTACCTTTGTGGCCTTCGCGAGGGCCGTAGACGTTAAAATAACGGAATCCACACACTGGTGAGTCAGCGTCAGGAAGAATGCTCCTAACATAGTGGTCGAATAGCATTTTAGAATAGCCATAGACGTTCAGTGGCGATTCATACTGACGCTCTTCTATAAAATCACTATCACGTCCGCCGTAAGTGGCCGCTGAGGATGCATACAAGAAGGGGATTTGACGCTCTAAACAAAAATGCAGTAATTCTTTAGAGTACTGGTAATTATTATCCATCATATATTTACCGTCCCACTCAGTGGTTGCTGAGCACGCACCTTCGTGGAAAATAGCTTCAATCGGCCCTAAATCATCACCGGCCACAATACTCATTAAAAATTCTTCTTTATCCATGTAATCGCTGATATCAAGATCAGCCAGATTAATGAACTTAGTGCCATCTTTGAGGTTGTCTACCACCAAAATATCGTTATGACCGCGATCGTTTAACGCTTTTACGATATTACTGCCGATCATGCCGGCGCCACCAGTTACAATAATCATAAATCACCTTTCGACTAAGACGAGACTCGATCACTATTCGAGTTAACTACCCTAAATCATACCATCTTAACCATAGGATGGCAGTAAGCCGCCGAAGCGGCGGCCTGATTTAGAATAATGCTTTGATATTTTTTATGAATTTACTGTCGCGTACCGACGTGTAAATAATCATAACGCCTTCTACAGGGTGGAGCTGGCGTAGAGGCTGGGTACGAGGGCAATGCGCAGCGAGGCTTGGTGGTGACGACGCGTGGGTGGCCGTCGCCGTCGCAGAACGGTTGAGCAACTGACTCAATTTCACCAATTTAATATCAGCGGGCAGGGTAGGCAGAAGTTGTTGTAAAACTCTTACCGTCGTGGGGTGCGGGTGTCCAATGGCGATTGCCGAGCCATTACGCTGGGCTAACTTAACCGCACGTTGAAATTGGTAGCGGATATCCGCTTCGTTTTGAGTATCATCTAAGAATACATTTCTCTTCAATACTTTCACTGTGGTTCCCCGTGCAGCGTTGACAGCTTGGGTATTCCCAATCGTGACACTATCGAGAAAATAGAGCTGATGGTGGTTAAGTACGCTCATTACTTTTTGCATAGCAGGTAAGCTGGAGGTCATCCGGCTTCCCATATGGTTATTTAACCCCACCGCATAGGGTACTTGGCGGATAGCACGTTCAATAATACTTTGTACCTGAGTGAGGCTCATTTCAGGGGTCAATGTATTCACTTCAAGGGGCTGCTTGCTCATCGGAGCCATTGGAAGGTGAATCAGTACTTCATGTCCTGCCTGATGGGCGAGAGTCGCCATAGAGCGAGCATGTGGGGCGTCAGGTAATACGGCGATAGAAATAGTGTTAGGCAGAGCGATCACTTTATGCTCTTCGGTAGGGCGATAACCGAAATCGTCAATAACCAGCGCTAACTGTCCGCCATAGGTGGTATAAGCGAATGTTAATAAACCGATGGAAATAAGAGAGTTAAATAATTTTCGCACATTATTTTCCTAACCAACTTAATGGGTTAACTGCTTGCCCTTGGCGTCTAATTTCAAAGTAAAGTGCGGGCGAGCCTTGTCCCCCACTACGACCGACAAGTGCGATGGCTTGTCCCGCTCTGACCTGTTGGCCAACGTTTACTAATGCACTCTGATTGTAACCGTAAAGACTCATATCCCCTTTACCGTGTTCAATGACGACGACTAGCCCATAACCTTGTAACCAGTCTGCCATCAATACACGGCCATCAGCAATTGCACGAACATCCGAGCCTTCCGCTGCACCAATCACTAACCCTTTCCAGCGTAATTCACCTTGTAGCGTGTCGCCAAAGCGATGTATCAAGCGACCATGAATAGGCCAAGGATATTGGCCATTGGCACGACCTAAGCCACCCGTACGCGCAATAAGTTCTTTTTCACCTTCAGTCGGACGATAAGTTGACCCTTTTGCTTGAGCTTGTGCTTGACGTTGTTTGACTTGTTCTGCAGCTCTTGCCTCTCGGGCCGCTCGAGCTTTAGCTTCCTGAGCAGCTCGGGCAATCTGGTTTTGTAGGCGGTTTTCGTTTTGTCGCATTTCAGCGAGATCGGCTTGGTCTCTTTGTAATGAGGCATTCAATTGCTGTAGGGTTTTTTGCCGTGCGCTTTGGGCTGACTGCAATTGGTCTTGCTGCGCTTTTTGTTGGGTGAAAAGGGCTTGTTGTTGCTGTTGACGCACTTCAAGCTGCGATTTCTTATCCGCTAAATCGGCACGGGTCTGTTTTAATGACTCGATATTTTCTTGACGTGCGGTATTAAGATACCGGAAATAGGTCAGCATCCGGTCGCTGCGTTGGCCGTCTTCACCACTGAGTAAAAGTTCAATACCGCTATGCTGGCCTTGACGAAAGGCCGCATCAAGTTGTTCAGCAAGAACCTTTTCTTCATGGGCTTGGGAACGGAGAAGCTCCTCTATTGAATCGGTAAGCTCTTGGATATCGCTGTTAATACTATTTAAATTAAGTTGCGTTTCACGTAACTGGCGGCTGGCTTGAGCAATCAGCTTCTCTTGACTCTGTAATTTACCCAATAATTCGTCACGTTGTTGTTTTTGTGCTTGAACACTACGCTCTTTGGCCGCAATATCTTGCTGAATAGAGCGAAGTGCTGACTGATTATCATCAGCATGGCTAGAAATAGGCAAGGTGAGTAGCCCCGCGCAGAGCAGCAGGCTGGACGTCAGCGGTAAAAGGCGAAATTGAACAGGCAAAATCGAATTGTGCCGAGCTGAAAGAGATAAAGTGAAACGCTTTTTTTCCGTCATAAGGCTGAGATTATTCCATGATGTTTCACAGGTTACTAGAGCTACGCTCGGGTTTTATAGTGTACGGCCTATATTAATGGCATAATCAGATAATAGGTAAGAATTCGGCAGTGCGAAAGGGGCCATCTAAGGTTATTACAGTAGATAATTCCCATTTTGTAATGTTGTTCCAACTACGCGGTGCGTTGTCACTGCGCGGATACATTTATAGTAGATCGTTCTCGGAGTTGTTTTTCTTATGCAAGATATTATGGAATTTGTACATAACCACCTTATCCTGAGCCTTGCTTGGGTAGTATTGCTGGTATTAGTCGTTTTTACCACTTTTAAGGGGCTATTTTCTAAAGTTAAACTGATTGGGCGTGGGGAAGCGACTCATCTAATTAATAAAGAGAACGCCGTCGTGGTCGATGTTCGTGGGCGTGATGATTTTCGTCGTGGCCATATTTCAGGTGCACTCCAAGTAAGTAGTGATGAAATAAAGAAAGGCAATTTCACAGAACTCGAAAAGTACAAATCACAGCCTATTATTGTCGTTTGTGCAACGGGACAGAGTGCTGGAGATGCTGCAGCACAACTTAATGCAGCAGGATTCGAAAAAGTATCTGTATTAAAAGATGGTATTAGTGGTTGGAGCAGCGAAAACCTTCCATTAGTCCGTGGCAAATAGATTTTAAAGAGGCTTTTATGGCATCCATTGATATCTACACTAAACAAACCTGCCCTTTTTGCCATCGTGCAAAAGCATTACTGGATCAAAAAGGTGTGAAATACCACGAAATTGCGATCGATAATGACAGCGAAAAACGGGCAGAGATGATAGATCGTAGTCAGCGTACGACGGTGCCACAAATTTTTATCGACCAGCTTCATGTTGGCGGGTGCGATGATTTGTTTGCATTGGAACAGCGTGCACAACTAGACCCATTACTGAATGCCTAACGTTAGGCGTAATTTTGTTTTAAAGGATTGAGTACCATGTCTGAACAAAACCCAAACGAAATGACTTTCCAGATCCAGCGTGTATACACTAAAGATATCTCTTTCGAAGCCCCGAATGCGCCACAAATTTTCCAAAAAGAGTGGGAGCCTGATGTTAAGTTGGACCTCGATACGGCATCGACGCAACTTTCTGAAGGGATTTATGAAGTTGTACTTCGTGTAACAGTTACCGCAACGGTTGGTGAAGATACCGCCTTCTTATGTGAAGTTCAGCAAGCGGGTATTTTTACCATTTCAGGAATCGAAGGCTCGCAAATGGCTCATTGCTTAGGTGCTTACTGCCCTAACATTTTGTTCCCTTATGCGCGTGAATGCATCTCGGCTCTGGTTTCGCGTGGTACTTTCCCACAATTGAACCTAGCACCTGTCAACTTTGATGCACTTTTTATGAACTACCTTCAGCAGCAAGAAGGTGGTGAAGTCGCGCAGGATGCTTAATCACCATGCGTGAAGCAAGTGTAAGTGTTCTCGGTGCCGGTTCATACGGCACCGCTTTAGCGATAACCTTAGCCCGTAACGGTTATCCAGTGGTGTTATGGGGGCATAACCCGCACCATATCGCTCGTTTAAGTGAACAGCGTTGTAATGCTGAGTTCCTTTCCGATGTCCCTTTTCCTGATAATCTTGTATTAACCTCTCAACTTAACGAAGCCGTTACGCAAAGTCGTGATCTCTTAATTGTCGTACCAAGTCATGTCTTTGGTGAGGTATTAAAGCAGATTGCCCCAATGTTACTTCCTGATACTCGTATCGTGTGGGCAACTAAGGGATTAGAAGTTGAGACGGGGCGTTTACTTGAAGACGTCGCGAGAGAAATTTTGGGACCCGATATTCCCTTAGCTGTGATTTCTGGGCCAACGTTCGCCAAGGAGCTTGCTGCAGGTATGCCGACGGCGATTGCCTTAGCATCGAAGAACGCGCAATTTGCGACAGACTTACAGACGAAACTGCATTGTGGGAAAAGTTTTCGAGTCTATAGCAATAATGACATGACCGGTGTGCAATTAGGTGGTGCGGTGAAAAACGTTATCGCGATCGGTGCGGGGATGTCTGATGGTATGGGATTTGGTGCCAATGCGCGTACTGCCTTGATTACTCGGGGCCTCGCGGAGATGTCTCGTTTAGGCTTGGCATTAGGTGCGCAAGCAGAGACCTTCACTGGCATGGCGGGTTTAGGCGATCTAGTATTAACCTGCACAGATAACCAGTCACGTAACCGACGCTTTGGGATGTTACTGGGGCAAGGTAAGTCTGTTGAAGACGCGCAAGAGACGATCAGTCAAGTTGTGGAAGGCTATCGTAATACAAAAGAAGTTTACCTTCTTGCGGCAAGCGTTGGGGTAGAAATGCCTATTGTTGAGCAAATTTATCAAGTTCTCTATTGTGGGAAACCCACTCAAGACGCAGCCATTGCCTTACTGGGTCGAGAACGTAAAGATGAATCACGTCAGTAAGTACGTACGCTTACTACATTTTATTATTACGCCCATTCGGGCGTTTTTTATCAGGAGCATGTCATGTCCTCGGAAGAGCTTGAGCAAATTTGGGAAGCAATCCTCGCTGAAGCACGTGAGTTGGCATCCGGCGAACCCATGCTTGCCAGCTTTTTCCATGCCACGCTATTAAAGCACGATAACTTAGGCAGTGCGTTGAGTTATATGTTGGCGAATAAGTTGGCGAATGCCAACATGCCGGCCATTGCGATTCGCGATATTGTTGAAGAAGCTTACCGTCAAGATCCAGGTATGATCATGTCTGCTGTCCGCGATATTATGGCAGTGAGCCAGCGCGATCCCGCAGTGGATAAATACTCTACGCCTTTACTCTATCTTAAAGGCTTTCATGCGCTACAAGCTTACCGTATTGGTCATTGGCTGTGGCGTGAAGGCCGTCGCTCATTAGCCGTTTATTTACAGAACGAAATTTCCGTTTCCTTTGGTGTGGATATTCACCCAGCGGCGAAGATTGGTTGTGGCATTATGCTGGATCACGCGACAGGTATCGTGATCGGCGAAACGGCCGTAGTCAGTGATGATGTATCGATACTGCAATCTGTCACGCTGGGGGGAACAGGCAAAACCTCTGGTGACCGTCATCCCAAAATCCGAGAAGGGGTGATGATTGGCGCTGGGGCAAAAGTATTAGGGAATATCGAAATCGGCGAAGGGGCAAAAATTGGAGCAGGATCAGTGGTATTAATGGCCGTACCGCCTCACACCACGGTAGCCGGAATTCCCGCAAGAATTGTGGGGCGTCCGACTAGCCAAAAGCCCTCAATGGAAATGGATCAACATTTTACTGGGGCAATGGGATTTGAGTACGGTGACGGAATTTAATACGAGCTGTGTTGTGGGCTTATTCCTTTAATAGCGCACCAGCATAATCTAACTGGCGCCAGGCTTCGAACACGACGACCGCGACTGAATTTGAAAGGTTCATACTACGGCTATTTTCTACCATAGGAATACGAATCTTCTGCTGTGGCGGTAAGTTATCAAGGATGGTGGCGGGGAGACCGCGACTTTCAGGTCCGAACATAAGATAGTCACCCGCTTGCCAACTTACCGCACTGTGAGCCGGTGTCCCTTTGGTCGTGAGGGCAAATAGTCTTGCAGGCTGTTCAGCGGCGAGAAAAGACTCGTAGTTAGCATGCTTTTTGACGGCGGTAAATTCGTGATAATCTAATCCTGCACGGCGCAAACGCTTATCGTCCCACGTAAAGCCTAGAGGTTCGATGATATGCAGGGAAAATCCCGTATTCGCACAGAGGCGAATGATGTTGCCGGTGTTGGGTGGAATTTCTGGTTCGAATAAAACGATATTAATCATAACGGCTCCCTCTTCGAGAGCCGCAGCATAGCAAATTATTGTTTCGCTGAGTATAACGGAAGCCAGATAGTTAACCGTAACCCCCCTAGTGGACTATCTTCAGCTTTAACATGCCCGTGATGCTGTTGAATCACAGTGTCCACAATAGCCAAGCCTAATCCAGTCCCACCTGAAGCCCGGTCACGTGCCTCATCGGTCCTGTAAAAAGGACGGAATATTTGTTCGCGATCCTGTGGATCAACGCCTGGACCATCGTCATCGACATGTAAGGTTAAGCCCGCTCTATCAACAGAAAAGCTAATACTGATAGCGGAGTTGGAATAACGTAAAGCATTACGGATGATATTCTCAACGGCGCTTTCTAAAGCATGTGGGTTACCATACAAAGGCCATGCACCGGGAGGATAAGGAATATCCATTTTCTTGCCCATCTGCTCAGCTTCAAAGCGTGCATCCTCAATAACATCTTTCCATAATTGATTAGCCCGTAAGACTTCACTCACTAACGCATTTTTATGCTGGGTGCGGGAAAGATCGAGTAGGTCGTTAATCATTCCATCCAAGCGTTGTGCTTCAATTTCAATACGCTCCAATTCTTTGCTCTCACCGGCACGGCGACGTAATAATGCTGTTGAGAGTTGTAATCGGGTGAGGGGCGTACGTAATTCGTGGCTAATATCTGAAAGTAGGCGGTGCTGCCCTTTGATCAGACGCTCAAGTGCACTGACCATCTGGTTAAAACTGGCGCCTGCAGCTAAAAATTCTTGAGGGCCAGATTCCAGCTCGGGATGCTGGCGGAGATTACCGCTGGCGACCTCATCGGCTGCGTATTTAAGCTTACGTGCAGGTTTGGCAAGACTCCAGGCTAACCATAATAGTAAAGGGGTACTAATTAACATAGTAACCAAGAGTAATAACCAAGGGCGATCAAATAACAGGTTAACAAAATCAAGCTGTGAACTACTGGCTGGGCGGATCATATATAACTGATAATTATCCTCTCCGTCCTCAATAGAGAAGGGGCCCGCCATCTCTTGTCTGCCGTATTTTTTCTTTTGAGGATGATCGGCATTGTCTGACTGCCCGATAAAATTCCGAATAATTTGCATTTCATTATGGCGTGCACCAATGACCCGACCTTCTGAGGTGACCAGGAGTAAGTGCTGACCAGGAGGCGCCCATTTATCAATCGCCCGATAAAGACGTCGCCACCACATAAGGTCATTGGGAGGGTCTTGTCGTAACTCGGCCTCGATGTGCTGTTCAACCATTGCTCCCTCACGATGTTCGCTTGGGAGTAACGAGGTTATTTGTCGCGAGTCAAGTTTGGGAACCATCAGGACTAGCATCAGCACAAGAGCCAACGTTAGCCAGAAAATCGCAAAAATACGGGTAGTCAGACTAGCAATCATGTTGCAGAAACCATTAGATAGCCACGTCCACGAAGCGTTTTAAACCATGGGTGTCCATCGCGTCGTTCAGGGAGTTTTCTACGTAGATTAGAGATATGCATATCGATAGCACGATCGAAAGGCGTCAAGCGTTTACCCAGTACCTCTTGGCTAAGGTGTTCACGAGAGACGACTTGGCCTAAATGCTGTGCTAATAAATAGAGTAGGGTGAACTCAGTCCCTGTGAGCTCGAGTGACTCATTATCAAAACTTGCTTCTTGTCGGCCTGGATTCAGACGTAATTCATCCACTTTCAACGTAGGGGAGTTACTTTCTTGTACTTGTTGCTGCTCACTCCAATTTGAACGACGAAGTATGGCGCGGATTCGCGCAACGAGCTCACGATCGTTAAAGGGTTTTGGCAGGTAATCGTCGGCACCCAGTTCTAAGCCGAGAACACGATCCAGCTCACTTCCTCTAGCGGTAAGCATGATGACAGGCGTTTGATGTTGTTGGCGTAATTCTTTTAATGTATCGAGCCCATTTTTTTTCGGCATCATAACATCTAAAAGTAATAGATCGATGCTGCTGTCCATCAAGGATAACGCTTGCTCACCATCACCCGCGACGGTGACATCAAAGCCTTCCATTTCTAGTAATTCTTTTAACAGTGACGTTAGTTCACGGTCATCATCAACGAGTAAAATTTTATTCATGATCTCTCCTCTTCGGCAGCAAAAATACCTTGTTCCATGGCAACGTGTTTATCACTTTACTTAGTTTTACACCCCCTGACGGATGTTTGCAGCAACTCGCTTAGACTACCCCCCAATGCTTCAAACGACAACTGCTATGAGGAACAGTGAAATGCGTCATCTTTGTGCTATCGCGATATCCTCTTTATTTATTGTCTCTACAGGGTTCGCTCAAGAGGTCGAAACACCTCTTAAAGATAAGATACACCAACCTTGCACAATGAATGATAGCCTGACGCAACGCATTCAATCACATATGTTCGATGGTATTGAACTGAGTGAATCACAACGGCAACGAATGCGCGATTTAACTGATCAATTCCGTTTTCGACATTCAACTACTGAGATTGGTGATTTGAAAGCGATGCAGCAGTTGACTCTATCCCAAAATTTTGATGAAACAGCTGTTCGTAACCAAGCGCAAAAAATAGCGGACCAGCAAGTTAAGTTTCAAGTCGAGATGGCTCACGTACGTAATCAAATTTACGGACTGTTGACGCCAGACCAAAAAAAGCAAGTACAGCAGAATTACGAATATCGCATTGATCAATTATGCGATATCAATGAATTACAGTGAACACATTGTGTTGGCTGTATGGTAGTACCAGTAGTATGTCATACCTTTTTCCTTGCCATAGACACCATCCCTGTCTTCCCCCTCAGTAATGAGGGGTTTTTTTTATCATTTGCATCACCAACTGTCTCTTTGACCATCCTTTCTATAAACTTATTGGCGACCTCTTAAGAGTAATTCCAGCCAAAAATTCTCACTCGAATGTGGCTGTCATATTTCTGTCATAAAAATGACATCTTCGTGTCATTCAATTGACCTAATTTAACGGCAACACCCCTTAGGTTGTAATTGAATCGGTCTTTTGGAGAGAGTATGAAATTCAAGCGTAAGATGGCGACTCACCTCACAGCAGTTACCTTAGCATTGACTACCGTTTCGGCATTTGCCGCAACTGATCTCACTGGCGCTGGTGGTACTTTCCCTGCACCGGTCTACTCTCGTTGGGCTGCAGATTATTACAAAGCCAACGGCAGTAAAGTGAACTATCAAGGAATCGGCTCGTCTGGAGGCGTTAAACAGATTATCGCTAAAACCGTCGATTTTGGCGCTTCTGATGCCCCAATGAGTGCAGCCGATTTAGAGAAAAATGGACTTTTCCAATTTCCTACAGTAATTGGTGGCGTAGTCCTTGCCGTTAACTTACCTGGGATTAAACCTGGCCAGTTAATTCTAGATGGTAAAACAACCGGAGATATTTATTTAGGTAAAATCACGCGTTGGAACGATCCTGAAATTGCCGCGCTAAATCCAGGACTGAAATTACCTGCGACAAATATTAATGTTGTTCGTCGAGCTGATGGATCGGGAACCTCTTTTGTATTCACGAGTTATTTAGCGAAAGTGAATCAAGAGTGGAATACTAAAATTGGTAAAGGTAATACCGTTAATTGGCCAGTTGGTCTGGGCGGTAAAGGTAATGATGGTGTGGCAGCCTTTGTTCAGCGTCTACCAGGCTCCATTGGTTATGTCGAATACGCCTACGCCAAGCAAAATAATCTAACCTTTACCAAATTGGTCGATGCCGCAGGCAAAGCTATTGCGCCTAATGAGCAATCATTTAGCGATGCGGCGAAAGGAGCAAATTGGCAGCAGAGTTTTGCACAAGACCTGACTTATCAAGCCGGAGAAAATGCTTGGCCTATCTCCTCAACCACCTACGTCTTAGTCTACAAAAAACCGGCTAATGCGGATAAAGCGAAAGCGGTTTTACAGTTTTTTGATTATGGTTACCAACAAGGCGCGAAAACAGCTAATAGCTTAGACTACGCAGCACTGCCCGAATCGGTCGTAACATTAGTCCGTGATGCGTGGAAAAAAACGATTACGACAGAGGAAGGTAAAGCCATTTATCCTTAACTCTCTCTGCACGACAATTATTTACTTTCAGGGCAGCTTGCTGCCCTGTCATCTATCTACTCGAGAATGTTATGGTACAAAACCGGTCGTCCTTTAAGGCACCCAGCAAATACGGCGATGTGATATTCAGCCTTTTGGTAAAAATCGCCGCCTTAATTGTCCTCCTTATGCTAGGTGGCATAATTGTTTCCCTGATAATTTCATCATGGCCTAGTATCCATCAGTTTGGTTTCTCGTTTTTATGGACCAAAACGTGGGATGCTCCGAATGAACAATTTGGCGCTCTAGTACCTATCTACGGCACATTGGTCACATCAGCGATAGCCTTACTCATTGCAGTACCAGTCAGCTTCGGTATAGCGTTATTTCTGACAGAACTCTCCCCTGTATGGTTAAGACGGCCGCTCGGTACGGCGATTGAGCTATTAGCTGCGATCCCGAGTATTGTCTACGGGATGTGGGGGTTATTTGTTTTTGCACCACTCTTTGCACAATACTTCCAAACACCGGTAGGCGATTTGCTCTCAAGTGTACCGATTTTGGGAAGTTTATTCTCTGGACCTGCATTTGGTATTGGGATTCTGGCCGCAGGCATTATTCTAGCTGTGATGATTATTCCTTATATCGCTTCCGTCATGCGTGATGTGTTCGAACAGACACCCGTCATGATGAAGGAATCAGCTTACGGTATTGGCTGTACCACTTGGGAAGTGATCTGGCGTATCGTGCTTCCTTTTACCAAAAACGGTGTCATTGGCGGCGTGATGTTAGGTCTTGGTCGTGCATTGGGCGAGACAATGGCCGTTACCTTTATTATTGGCAATACTTATCAGCTTGATAGCGCTTCACTATATATGCCAGGTAATAGTATTACCTCCGCTTTAGCCAACGAATTTGCCGAAGCCGGTTCTGGCTTACATATCTCAGCCCTGATGGAGCTTGGCTTAATTCTTTTTGTTATCACCTTTATCGTGCTAGCGATCTCACGCTTAATGGTGATGCGTCTTGCTAAAAAAGAAGGGGCACGTGGATGAGTGATTACCTACCGAGTCATACCGCTCAAGAGGTTACCGAACGGACGAAGCGTCAAACACGTCGCCGGATAAAAAACTATATTGCGCTAACCTTATCGCTCTTAACCATGGCATTTGGCTTATTTTGGCTGCTATGGATTTTGTGGACCACAGTGACTAAAGGGATAGATGGCCTATCATGGGAGCTCTTCACACAGGATACCCCACCACCCAATATGGATGGAGGAGGTCTTGCTAATGCGTTGGCAGGTAGTGGATTACTTATTTTGTGGTCAACCGTATTAGGCACCCCTTTAGGGATCTTAGCGGGTATTTATCTTGCCGAATATGGTCGAAAAACGTGGTTGGCAGAAGTTATTCGCTTTATAAACGATATTTTGCTTTCAGCACCTTCGATAGTCATAGGGTTATTTGTCTACACCCTTGTGGTAAGCCGAATGCAGCACTTTTCAGGCTGGGCGGGCGTTTTTGCGTTGGCGTTATTACAAATTCCGATCGTGATCCGTACTACCGAAAACATGATGAAACTGGTACCTGATAGTTTACGTGAAGCGGCTTATGCATTGGGAACCCCAAAGTGGCGGATGATTCTCTCAATCACTTTAAAAGCTTCGCTTTCCGGAATCATGACCGGGGTATTACTAGCGATAGCTCGTATTGCGGGAGAAACGGCACCCCTACTTTTCACTGCATTATCGAATCAGTTCTGGAGTACCGATATGAGCCAGCCACTGGCAAACTTACCGGTTACTATTTTCAAATTTGCCATGAGTCCTTTTGCACAGTGGCAAAGCTTAGCTTGGGCGGGAGTACTTGTTATTACCTTATGTGTACTCGTCCTGAATATCCTAGCGCGCATGATTTTCGTCAAGCGTAAGTAATAAGTAAAAGAGAGATCATTATGACGATGGCGAAAGTGAACTCAACTCAAAGTAAATTAGAAGTGCGTGATCTAAATTTTTATTATGGAAAATTTCATGCACTAAAAAACATTAATTTAGAAATTGCTCGTAATAAAGTGACTTCTTTTATCGGCCCTTCGGGGTGTGGGAAATCGACTCTTTTAAGAACCTTTAATAAAATGTTTCAGCTCTACCCTGAGCAAAGGGCGGAAGGTGAAATCCTACTCGACGGCGAAAATATCTTACAGTCCTCGCAAGATATTGCGTTATTACGAGCAAAAATTGGGATGGTATTCCAAAAACCAACACCATTCCCAATGTCGATTTACGACAATATTGCTTTCGGGGTTCGCTTATTCGAAAAACTTTCGCGATCTGAAATGGATGAACGCGTACAGTGGGCCTTAACTAAAGCCGCACTATGGACAGAAACTAAAGACAAACTCCATCAAAGTGGTTACAGCCTTTCAGGGGGACAACAGCAACGTCTTTGTATCGCACGGGGTATTGCTATTCGCCCAGAGATTTTACTCCTTGATGAACCCTGTTCTGCACTCGATCCTATTTCAACAGGTAGAATTGAAGAGTTAATTACTGAGCTAAAGCAAGATTATACCCTCGTCATTGTCACCCATAACATGCAACAAGCGGCACGTTGTTCCGATCATACTGCATTTATGTATTTAGGTGAGTTGGTGGAGTTTAGTGATACGGATACGTTGTTTACAACACCGGCTAAAAAACAAACTGAAGATTACATTACCGGTCGCTATGGCTGATGCCGAAAGTATGAGCCTTAATTAATCTATTCAGTGCGTGGAGAGTGACATGGATACTTTAAATCTTAATAAGCATATTTCGGCCCAATTCAATGCTGAGCTCGAGCATATTCGTACTCAGGTGATGATTATGGGTGGGCTGGTGGAGCAGCAACTGACGGATGCGATAACTGCATTACATAACATGGATAGTGAGTTAGCTCGCCGAGTTATCGCCGATGACCAAAAGGTCAATCGAATGGAAGTCGATATTGATGAACACTGCGTCAAGATTATTGCAAAAAGACAACCTACAGCCAGTGATCTACGGCTAGTGATGGCCATAACAAAAACAATCTCTGAGCTCGAGCGTATTGGTGATGTCGCGGAAAAAATTAGTCGCACAGCGTTAGAAAAGTTTAACCAGCAACATCAACCACTACTAATCAGCTTAGAATCCTTTGGGCAGCATTCGGTTGAAATGCTACATGAAGTGCTGGATGCTTTCGCCCGAATGGATCTTGAGGCAGCGATTGAGATTTATCGAGCCGATAAGAAGCTCGACCAAGAGTACGAAGGCATCATCCGTCAGTTAATGACTTATATGATGGAAGATCCCCGAACAATTCCTAATGTCTTAACTGCATTATTCTGTGCACGCTCGATTGAACGTATTGGTGACCGCTGCCAAAACATTTGTGAGATTATTTTTTATTTTGTAAAAGGCCAAGATGTACGACATCTTGATGGTGATAAGTTAGAAACATTCCTTACAAAAAACAATAAGTAAAATATCACTTAAATATAAAGTTACCCCAGATAAACACCTGGGGTAACTTTTTTCTATTTTTTATAAAATTATTTATTATTAAATTAAATAAAAAATTAAAAGTTGTAATTCTCCTAAAAATGGGAGTTTTTTTTAATTTTTTTAAGATGCTGTCTTGCCAATGGGAATAATAGTGGGTAACCTTCACTTCGACAGTAAGGATATATCCATGCTGGTTAACAATTGGAAAATACAATTATTAAGGAAGATATTATGAAAGAGTTAAATAGCGTTGAAATGCAAAATGTATCAGGTGCAGGTCTATTTTCCGATGTTTTTGGTAGTGTACTTGGAGGAATTACCTCAACAGCTAGTGCCGTGATTGGTGGCATTGACTGGACAAGTATACAAAATTATGCCACTACAATTGGACAAAATGTTGGGTTAGTGATTGATAATGCATTTGATACAGTAAAAAATAAAGTAGATTCATTCTTTAGTTTTTTCATTAAATAATTAATTTAACTCACATTACATCAAAGAGGTTTTTTAATTTAAACCTCTTTTTTTACTTCGAAGATAGAGTCATCTACTCTATAACTTTTTTCTGAAAAGGAAATAATTCTTCCATTATAAATGCATTCTCAGTAGCAAAGCTATTTGACCTCTCTACTTAACTTCATGAGGCAATGAGTTTTATATACTATAATTAATTATTCCTGAAATTTTCTATTTATTATGAATAAGCAGGCGTAGGGTTTTTAAAAAAAAGAATATTTCATTGCTTTTGGAATATATATTATTGTCAGGCAGAATGATACTCGATATCCTTCATCTCGACAGTAAGGAAAAGCCTATGCTGTTTAAATATTTCAAATTAAATAAATAAGGAAGATTAAATGAAAGAATTAAATATTACTCAAATACAAAATGTATCGGGTGCAGGTATCTTTGCGAATACTTTCAGCGGTATTGCATCTTTTTTTGGTGGTGTGGCTGAGTTTGCTGGCTGGAAAAATGCAAAAAATAATGCATCGGATTTGGGTAAAAATGCTGGATATGTTATCGACTCTGCAATGAGTACAGTGGGGTCTTTCTTCAACCTTTTGTTCAGAAAGTAACATGATCTGATTAAAAAAAGAGGTTTTTAAATTAAAGCCTCTTTTTTTATCAGGAAATTATAATTACTCGTAGTGTACATAGTAAAATTTATGAAAGATAGTGAGCTATTCAGGAAGGAAGCACTTTATCACCAGCGCAATCACTGGCTTGGTAAGGCCTTACTATTAAAAGGGATACCTACGTGGATGGTGGTCAGTTTTACATTATTCTTTATTATAATTATTTTAGTAACGCTTACCAAAGGTGATTACACTCGTCGGATAAATGTTAGAGGGGAAATTTTTTCACAGCAACAGACTGTCACAATCCTTGCGCCCCAGCAAGGAAAGATCGTGAAAAAGTATGTGGCAGTTGGCGATATGGTAGCAAAGGGAAGTCCTTTATATGAATTAGATATTAGCCGAGATACGCAATCGGGGAATTTTAGTGAAAATTCTAAGGCTAGTATTAATAAGCAAATTGCACTAACTAATGATATTATTCATAAATTAAAAGAAAATAAAGAAATAAGCATTAAGAAGCTAACACAGCAACTCGTCGAATATAGAAAATCATACGATAGTACAAAAGCCCTTGTTGAAAACTCTTTAAATGGGCTTAAGGATATGAAAAATAGTATGAAGAATTACGATGAGTATTTGAAACGAGGCTTAATCAGTAAAGAGCAATCCTATAACCAACGTTACCTTTTCTATCAGCAACAATCGTCTTGGCAAAATATGAATAGCCAGCTTATTCAAGAAAACCTACAAATTATTAATCTTGAAAGTGAAATAACGAGTGCTTCCGCCGATTTTGATAATCGTATTTTAGAATACGAATTAAAACTAAGCGAGTATAACCGTATGCTTGCAGAAGTAGATGCTAATGGAACATTAGTTATCACGTCACCAACAGCGGGTAAAGTCGAAAATATGTCTTTTACAGAAGGGCAAATGTTCAGTTTGAGTGATAGTTTGGCGCAAATATTACCTGGTGAAAATCAGCACTATCAATTGATGTTGTGGTTACCTAATCAGGGTGTACCGTTTATTCATCCCGGCGACAAAGTCAATATTCGCTATGATGCTTACCCTTATGAAAAATTCGGCCAATTCTCAGGTGAGATTGCCTCTTTATCGCGAGTCCCAGCCACCGATAGCGAAATGATGAGCTACAAGGGCAGCTCTCCAATTACTGGACAACAACCGAAGGAAGCCTATTACAAGACGATTGTTACACTGCGTGATCAAGTTCTTCATTCCGAAGGTCGACGTTTGCCTATAGGTAACGGTATGTCTGCAGAGGTGACATTATTTTTGGAGAAGCGTCCGCTCTATCAATGGATCCTTTCACCTTATTACGATATTAAACGTAGTTTAGGAGGGCCAGTTAATGGATGAGAATCGTCATTTCTTTAAAATGATATGTCAGCAACTCCAGTTCAGTTTTTTTCGAAAAGTGCCGCAAGTTTTGCAAACCGAAGCTGCTGAATGTGGGCTCGCCTGTATTGTCATGGTTTGTCGTTACTTCGGGATGAATATTGACCTACTCAATCTACGTCAGAAATTTGGGCTCTCTGCACAGGGCGCTACATTAGCCACATTGGTACATATAAGTGGTCAATTAAATCTTCAAACCCGAGCCCTCTCTCTCGATTTAGATGAGATCAGACAGCTCAGGCGGCCTTGCCTGCTGCATTGGGATATGAGCCATTTTGTAGTATTGGTGAAAATAGGTAGGAATAAATTTACTATTCACGACCCGGCATTTGGGCGGCGAGTGGTGAGCTTGCAAGAGATGTCACAGCATTTTACTGGTATTGCATTAGAACTTTGGCCTGATAGCGAATTTAAACCAATTAAAGCGCGTTCGCGTATCAGTTTTTGGAGTTTACTGAAGAATATTTCAGGTCTGCCTAGTGTATTAGCAAAAATCTTTGCTTTAACGATCCTAGTAGAGGCTGTGAATATTGCGATCCCAATAGGGACCCAGTTGGTCATGGACCATGTGATTATTGCGCAAGACCAAGATCTTTTAACGTTAATTT
This sequence comes from Tatumella ptyseos, assembly GCF_030552895.1. NCBI lineage: Bacteria > Pseudomonadati > Pseudomonadota > Gammaproteobacteria > Enterobacterales > Erwiniaceae > Tatumella > Tatumella ptyseos. The sequence goes on from NZ_CP130649.1 coordinate 3,205,516, forward strand.
GCCTTGGATTAGTCAGCTTTATTATATTCCGGACCTTCATCGGTATGCTACGAAGCTGGACATCGTTGGTGATGCAGTCACTCATTGATGTCCAATGGAAAACCGGTTTGATGGATCATCTATTACGGTTACCCTTGAGTTATTTTGAAAAGCGTAAGCTTGGCGATATCCAATCACGGTTTGGGTCACTCGCCACAATTCGCGAAACGCTTACCTCAAGTATTGTCTCCGGTACCATTGATTTCCTGATGGTCATCAGTGTTTCAGTAATGATGTTCATGTACGGTGGGTGGCTATATTTTGTCGTGTTAGCTTTCACTCTGCTTTATGTCATTTTACGTTTAGCGACTTATCACCGCTATCGGCAGGCTCAAGAAGAGCAGATTGTTAAAGATGCGCGTGCGAGTTCTCACTTTATGGAAACTCTGTATGGTATCGCCACACTTAAGGTCTTAGGCTTAAATAAAACCCGGTCACGCTACTGGCTCAATCTGAACATCGAAACGACCAATGCCGTTATACGTATGACGCGCTTAGATATGCTTTTTGGCGGCGTCAACTCGCTTATCAGTACACTGGATCAGGTACTAATACTTTGGTTAGGCGCATCGATGGTCATCGATGGCCACATGACCTTAGGAATGTTTGTAGCGTTTAATGCCTATCGTGGGCAATTCTCTGAACGGGCATCGGCCATCGTTGATATGGTACTCGAGCTCAGAATGCTCAGCTTACATAATGAAAGGGTAGCAGATATTGTCTATCAAGAGCCGGAATCGCACCTTAGCGGTAAACGCTTATGCCAGTATGACCAAGCTGCAAGATTTGAAGTGGAAAATCTTAGCTATCAATACGATAAATTAACACCCCCTATCATTTCGCATCGTTCATTCAGTATTGAGCGCGGAGAAAGCGTGGCGATTGTTGGACCTTCTGGAGTAGGGAAGACCACCTTGATGAAGCTGATGTGTGGTCTACTGATACCAGACAGTGGCACTATTCGTTTTAATGGACTCGATATTACTCAAGTGGGCTTGAATAACTTTAGAGATGTTATTGCCTGTGTACTGCAAGAGGATAAGTTGTTTGCCGGGTCTATTGCTGAAAATATAATGGGATTCGGTGAAGACAATAATCGTGAGCGTATTATTGAATGTGCGAGCATGGCAAATCTGCATGAGGAAATTATAAGTATGCCGATGGGTTATGAAACCTTAGTGAGTGAGCTAGGTGGCAGCTTATCGGGTGGTCAAAAACAACGCTTACTCATTGCTCGTGCGCTCTATCGAAGACCCGCGATACTCTTTTTAGATGAAGCGACCAGTCATTTAGACTTAGAGAACGAAACGGTGGTAAACGCTGCAATTCGCTCATTAAATATTACGCGAATTTTTATTGCGCATCGACCTTCAACGATAGCTACGGCTGATCGCATTATCGATCTGACGCCGCACGGATCGGGTGGTGGAATGTAAAGTTTGTATGGGTGTTGGCCTGTCTGTCTCAATAAAAGGTATGATTCCAAGCATCATCATTTATAAGGACTTGTCGATGGGCTTCTATTGGATATGGCTCGGTGTTGCCGCGATTTTTGCGATAATTGAGTTTTGTACCGTAACCTTTTTTGGGCTGTGGATGGCGATTGCAGCATTAGTCCCTGCAATGACTTCTTATTTTTGCCCTCATCTTTCCGTGGTTATGCAGCTCTTGATTTGGGCACTATCGTCATTAGTGTGCGCTTTTGTCTGGGTGAAATGGATAAGAAGCAAACCGATTGCTCAGGTCGAAAGCCCCATGATTGGTAGTGAGGGTATTCTTGCCGAGTCCCTTCAGCCCGGTCAATTTGGGACCTTACTGCTCAGTCGTCCAATTCAGGGAAAGCAAGAGTGGATGTGCTGCAGTGATTATTCGCTGGCAAGACAAACTCGTGTCACTGCCATTGCGATGACTGAAAATGACATCGTGAAAGTTCAAGCCAGTTCATCATTAAAAGAGGGAATAAAATGATCATCACCCCAAGCATCATCGTTGCGATTTTACTCGTCGTATTGGTTATCGTGACTTTTTTAAAATGTGTACGAATAGTTCCTCAAGCAGACCAGTGGATTGTAGAGCGCTTGGGGAAATATCACACCACACTGAACCCGGGTCTTAACATTCTTATTCCCTTTATTGATGCGGTGGCCTACCGTATGTCAGCAAAAGATCAGATGTTTGAAGTGAAGGGTATTGAAGGGATTACACGTGACAATGCCACTGTAGGGGTAAACGCTATTTGCTTTATCCGCATTGCCGACCCAGCAAAGGCAGCGTACGGTGTCGACAGCTATAGTGCAGCGGTACAGAACTTGGTGATGACGACTATTCGTAATGCGGTCGGGGGAATGAATCTTGATGACACCTTATCGAATCGGGATCAATTAGCCATTACGCTCCGCGCAAATATGGAAGAACAGATGAGCGACTGGGGGCTTATTCTTAAAGCCGTCGATATTCAAGATATCACCCCTTCGGAATCAATGCGTAAGTCGATGGAGCAGCAAGCAGCAGCTGAACGTGAACGTAAAGCTACCGAAACCCGAGCGGAAGGGAATAAGAATGCCGCTATTCGCGAAGCTGAAGGTAAGAAACAAGCGATGATTTTAGATGCGGAAGCAAAATTAGAGTCATCGAGAAGGGAAGCCGAGGCACTTGAGACTCTCGCTGAAGGGCAACGTAAAGCAACGTCACAGCTCTCACAGGCTTTAGCGGAAGCAGGTGGGGAAAAAGCAATGACCTTCCAGTTAGCGAATAACTATGTGGCATCACTATCGAAGTTAGCGGCCAGCGATAACAGCAAAGTCGTTGCTATCCCAGCTGACCTTGCACAATCAGTCGGCGGCTTACTGAACGCTGGGGTTTTAATGGGCGTTAGTCAGGAAACCAAGACGAACTAATAGGATGGGCACAGAGTCACTGTGCCCCTTTATACTATTTACCGATACAGAAACTGGAAAAAATCCTTCCTAATAGATCATCGGAAGTAAATTCACCGGTAATTTCGCTCAACGCGCTTTGTGCAACCCGTAGCTCCTCTGCTAAGAGTTCTCCCGCACGCGCATCTAATAGTTGTGCTTTTCCCTGTAGTAGGTGAGACCCTGCTAACTCCAAAGCTTCTAAGTGTCGGCGCCTTGCAATAAAGCCGCCTTCAGTATTTCCTGCAAACCCCATGCTCTCTTTAAGGTGATCGCGTAATGCATCAATGCCTGACCCTTCGCGAGCCGAAAGACGGATGAGAAGATTACCATTCTCTTCAGAAAGGCCAGCTTTCTCACCGGTAATATCAGCTTTATTCCTCACTACAATCACCGGGATTGACGTTGGTAGGCGGGCGATAAAATCGGGCCAAATCGCTGCCGCATCGGTGGCTTCGGTGGTCGTGCTATCTACCATAAATAAGACACAGTCAGCTTGATCTATTTCCTGCCATGCACGCTCAATACCAATACGCTCTACTTCATCACTGGCCTCGCGTAATCCTGCGGTATCGATAATATGCAACGGCATCCCATCAATATGAATATGCTCGCGTAAAACGTCACGCGTGGTTCCGGCAATATCAGTAACGATAGCGGCTTCCCTACCGGCTAGGGCATTGAGTAAACTTGATTTACCCGCATTTGGACGACCAGCAATAACCACTTTCATACCTTCGCGTAATAAACTACCTTGGCGAGCCTCTCGGCGGACGGCATCAAGATCGGTTATAACGGTATTGAGCTGTGCCTCTATTTTACCGTCAGAGAGAAAGTCGATCTCTTCATCAGGAAAATCAATAGCAGCTTCAACGTAAATTCGAAGATGAGTGAGTGCTTCCACTAAGTGATTGACGCGTGCAGAAAATGCACCTTGTAGAGAATTCACAGCGGAGCGGGCGGCTTGCTCTGAACTGGCATCGATCAAGTCAGCAATAGCCTCGGCTTGCGCTAAGTCGAGCTTATCGTTAAGGAATGCACGCTCTGAGAACTCCCCCGGTTTAGCAATACGTACGGTATTGGTTGCCAAGATACGTTTAAGCAATAGGTCGAGAATAACCGGTCCGCCATGGCCTTGAAGCTCCAGTACATCCTCGCCCGTAAAGGAGTGTGGATTGGGAAACCATAGAGCGATGCCTTGATCGAGCACGGCCCCGTCGGCATCATTGAATGCAAGGTACTCTGCGGTGCGAGGTTTAGGCAATTTCCCTAATAAAGCCTGAGCAACCTCGGCGGCTGCTGGGCCTGATATTCTCAATATCCCAACACCGCCACGGCCGGGAGGGGTTGCTTGGGCGACGATCGTATCGTTGTGGCTCATGTTATTCTCTCTAGCATAAAAAAAGGCGGTCATAATGACCGCCTAAGTATAACGCGATTTAGCGTATTACGGGATTAGCCTTTTTTCTTACGGCTATGTAATCCACGCTTTTCTAATCCACGATAAATCAGCTGTTGTTGCAGGATCGTCACGAGGTTACTGACGATGTAGTACAGCACCAGACCTGATGGGAACCATAAGAAGAAGACGGTAAAGATGACAGGCATAAATGTCATAATCTTCTGCTGCATTGGATCCGTAACGGTTGTTGGAGACATCTTCTGAATGAAGAACATCGTCACACCCATTAAGATTGGCAGAATATAGTACGGGTCCTGTGCACTTAAGTCGTGAATCCATAATGCAAAAGGTGCATGACGTAATTCAATCGATCCCATCAGCATGTAGTAAAGTGCTAAGAAGATTGGCATTTGGATTAACAGAGGAAGACATCCACCCAGCGGGTTAACTTTCTCTGCTTTATATAATGCCATCATTTCTTGGCTAACACGTTGCTTATCTTCACCGTGACGCTCACGCATCGCTTGGATTTTAGGCTGCAGCATACGCATCTTAGCCATTGACGTGTATTGTGCTTTCGTCAATGGATACATGATACCGCGAACGATAAACGTAATAACGATAATGGAGAAGCCCCAGTTACCAATAAAGCTATGCAGGAATTTCAGCAGCTTAAATAGCGGTTGAGAGATAAACCATAACCAACCGTAATCAACGGTTAAATCCAAGTGTGGTGCAGCAGCAGCCATTTGGTCTTGAATTTCAGGACCAACCCACAATGTCGCTTTCAAGTCTTGTTGCTGACCTGCGGCAACAGTAACCGGTGTGGATTTATATCCTACAGCGGCTAAGTTATCGCTTAACTTCGTGGTATAGAACGTATTGTTACCCGAAGTATGAGGGATCCATGCCGTTGCGAAATATTGCTGTAACATCGCGACCCAACCATTACTGGTGGTGGTGTTCAGATTCTTGTCTTCAGCAATCGTATCGAACTTATATTTTTCATACTTTTCATCGTTAGTGGAATAAGCTGCACCACGGAAAGTATGTAAAGCAAAGTTACTACTACCGGTATCACGCGCTTTGGGTAGAGTGATGGTTTGCTTCAATTGGCCAAACATTGCTAACGATAGAGGTTGTTGACTAACGTTATTTACGTTGTAGTCAACATTCACTGCATATCCGCCACGCTTGAATACAAATGTTTTGGTATAAACAACGCCATCGGCCGCAGTCCAAGTCATTGGAACACGTAGTTCAGACTGACCATCCGCTAACGTATAGCTATCTTGAGTAGCATTGAACACAGGACGAGTCGTATTACTATCCGGTGCGTTTTGTCCAATTAATCCACTTTGGGCTTGATAAATAAAATCAGGGGCAGTTTCAAGTAATTGGAAAGGAGTGGTTGAGCCTAACTTGTCAGGGTACGCCAGCAGTTTGGCTTGTTCAATATCCCCACCACGTGTATTGATCTGGAGAGATAACACATCGGTGGTGACGGTAATGGTTTTACCTTGTCCACTATTGCTAGCCTGATTTGCGGCATCACCCGCAGGGGTGTTCGTATTCTGTGTAGTCTGTTGTGCTTGAGGCTGCGGATTATGATCCGTATGCCACGTTTGCCAGACCATAAAGGAGACGAACAGAAAAGCGATGAAAAAAAGATTGCGTTGCGAATCCATCGTTAGTTTTCTCTGGTTTCAGTGTTTTTCGGCGGCACAGGGTCGTCACCACCCGGATGTAAAGGATGGCATTTTAATACGCGTTTAATCGTTAACCAACTCCCTTTTGCTACGCCAAAACGTCGTAATGCTTCAATGCCGTAATGAGAACAACTGGGAGTAAAACGGCAATGTGGTCCAAGGAGCGGACTAATTAGCCGTTGATAAACACGTATTAAAGCAATCAGGAGCCGCGTGCTAGGCGACAATGACGACGCCATAATTTCTCCAACACTTCCGTAAATGACTGATTATCCAGCTCCGCGATCCCTTTTTTTGCTACGATCACAAAATCCATCGCCGGTAATTCATGTTGACGCAGACGGAAACTTTCCCGAGTTAATCGCTTAATTCGATTACGTTCGTGTGCACGTTTGACATGTTTTTTAGCGACAGTGAGACCGATGCGGGGATGCCCCAGCGAATTTTGGCGGCCGAGAATGGTGATTTGCGGCATGCCAGCCCGTTGTGGTTGCTGGAAGACGAAAGTGAAATGAGCGGGAGTTAACAAACGTAACTCCCTAGGAAATGCGAGCTTAACCACTAGGGCTAGCTTTATTACTTAGAAACGGTCAGACGAGCACGGCCTTTAGCACGACGACGTGCTAGAACCTGACGACCATTTTTAGTAGCCATACGAGCACGGAAGCCGTGAGAACGGTTACGCTTCAGTACAGATGGTTGAAAAGTGCGTTTCATGGCGATTTCTACCTAAACTTGAAAATGTTCACTTGGTGATGCGTTATAAGGCCAGTAAAACGACCAACGCCTCGGTATATTTTATCAAAGAGGCGGGATTGTAATAATTGTACAGCCCGGAGTCAATTTACTTCGCTGATTATCATACGCCTATTCTCTATAAGAGAAGTTTTTTACGTCAGTAAAAACGTAACACCCCTAAAATAGAATCGGCAAGATTATACTTGCTTCACACCAAAGCGCAAGGATCGTTCTGGATCCTCATCCGATTGGCGATCAGTAAAGGGGCTTAATTTAGCCCTGAGCAAAACAACTATTGGAAAAGCCTGTGGATAAAATGGGTAAAATCGGTGTAGAAAAGCAAGATCTCTCGTCCACTTTGCGTTATGATCCACGGTTCCGCAAGCGATCCCTTGTCATCTACACGACGCTATTCAGGGAAAACATCGTTGCTGACGTATCTACGCTTATATATATAAAACATATTTATCAATATCTTAGCGCCATTTCTTGTCTTACATTTTGTATGAGTGGAGTCCGCCGTGTCACTTACGCTTTGGCAACAGTGCCTTACCCGTTTGCAGGATGAGCTTCCTGCCACTGAATTCAGTATGTGGATCAGACCGCTTCAAGCTGAGTTAAACGACAACATTTTGGCTCTGTATGCCCCCAACCGCTTTGTTTTAGATTGGGTACGCGATAAGTACATCAATAATATTAATGCTCTGCTCAATGAATTCTGTGGTGTCAACGTCCCACAATTACGCTTTGAAGTTGGGACAAAACCGGTTACTGCTCAAACGACTAATACAGTTCCTGCAGTTGAGAAAATACCGGCGGTAGCCGTAGCGGCTCAGCCAGTCGTTTCCAATGATAATCGTCGCCCTAGTTGGGACAGTGTCCCGGCACCTGTCGAAGTAGCGTATCGCTCGAATGTCAACAATCGTCATAACTTTGACAACTTCGTTGAAGGTAAATCAAACCAGCTCGCTCGTGCTGCAGCACGTCAA
>NZ_CP130650.1 GCF_030552895.1 Tatumella ptyseos
CTAAGCCCTGTGATTATGTCACGGGGCTTCTGTACATTTATAACCCAGAAATCAAAAACATCCTCACCAAAATACCCTCACCGCTCGCCGCAGAAGCAAACAAGTTTGCGCCGAGGAAGCGGAATTTTATAGCTCCCCTGGCATTTTCTCCTGACGAACAGATCCTGAATATTCTCCGAATTTCTTCATCGAAATTATTTTAAATTGATTTAAAAATTACTTTTGAATGGATTTTAACGCTGAGAATGTAGGGATAGAAACGAACACATGCAGGATAGTACAACTGTAGCAGCTTGTAATACATGACGCTGCACTTTGTATTACAACGCTTAAGTTGCACCCTGAACTTGCAGTTGGCTTATTTAAAATCTTAAAGCTGACAGTAAACGACAGGACAGGAAATGTTTTGTAGCACCGCCATTAAATGCCTGTACACAAAACTTCCGTCAGGATTGCATCCCGACACCCTGCCAACGCTTCACAGGCAAATAAAAAATTTATTTGCCCGTTCACCGTTTTTGATGAGGTGATCGGGTAGTGTTTTGGGAGGTTGGCTATTAAATAAGCCTGAAACCATTCGTTACTCACTTGGATGCATAACAATTCATAGCCCCAGGATTCGTGTGCGGCGATTTGAGGGGTTTTTGGGGGGGTAAGCATACTCTTTTATGGCTTACGGGGATAAATCGCCTCTTGGGCGTTTTAGCGGTGCGCGTAAGTGGGGGTTATGTTAAATGATTAAGTTTACTTAACTTTTATGCTGGTATTTTTTTGTATATCATTGATTTATATAACTTTTTAATATGTTTGTTATTTTTAACTTTGTTACGCATGGTTGTACCTGTTCTTTATATCACATTGAAATCGATCGATTTTTTTTTGAATTAGCATGAAAATTACGGAAGAAAGCGTTGATTAATTTTTGATCGTGCTGTATCGTTCAATAGTGGAAGGAGATTTTTATGATTAGATACTCAGGTGAGTGCATGAAATGCAAACACGAGTGGATTAGTCGTTATGGAAATCAGCCGAACATATGTCCTAAGTGTAAGTCTCCAATGATTGCTACTAAGGCCATTATGTCTGGCGATAAACCAAAAAAAAACGGCTCCAAGCAATAGCTCAGCGCCGTTTTTTTAAAATGCCGATGGTTTAAACCCGCCTTACATTGGCGGTAACTATCCAGCATAGTCTTACCGTAGGAAGTTTGATTATGTGGGATAGTTGCTTCATAGGCAAGGGCTGTTTCTTCAAGCTCAAGGCGGGCTAACTCTGATCGTAAGAGGTTTTTATGATTATTGATCGAGTTCCCGTGCGTCAACACGTACGGAGGATCCGCGGAGTATGGACTAAGATTTGTGCCCATACTCGTAGCTGGCCTAATCACTAAGTTATTTAGCTCTATCCAAATGCAGACATTGTAATGTCTGCATTTTTTTTGCATAGAAACCTAATGCCCCCGTGGTGGGTATATAAAAAATCACGGGGAGCGTAGCGACCATCGTCTAGCTCATTTCTTGTTTGTCTTACCCTGCAAAAGGCTTGATTGTGTGGGCGTAGTGTCAGACTTCTGCAATCACACTATGCCGCTTACTACTTTTTAGAAACTCACTTTATCAGGTGCCAGTTATCGTACTGCGAGACGGGGTAGAGCCAACTTCTTTCCCGAGTTGGTTAGGATTTTATTCCCACCGTATGCCTGTTTATCCTGCCGGAGTCCGGGGCGTAGACCTGAGTTTCTAAGTTGCAGGTATGACGTTAACGTCGTTGAATGGTTTTAAGGAAGTAGTGACAAAAGCTAGCTTCCACTGCTAGGATTAGATTGCTACGTCTGGTTCCTAGCAGTTACCTGCAAGAATTAGAGTAC